>NZ_JBGVBR010000325.1:0-2001 GCF_045225735.1 Succinimonas sp.
TTCTGCTTCCCGAATTACAAATTGCTCCGGGACTGCCTGCTCAGCGAAGAAATGCTCCTGAGATCCCTGCATCCCCGCATCGTAAAAGAAGAGGATCGCATAGCGGAAAGTGAATTCGCGAACGTTAAAAACAGCATCAGGGTTTCCATGTATGTACGGGAAACAGAATTTGAGGAATTGCTGGCCAAATACCGCGGCTTCATTGAGGAAACCGCCGATCTGGACTTAAAGTACCATCTTGCGGATGTCCGGGAGGTGTGCGACGCGAAACCCCGTCATATATCAAGTCTGGAGAATAACTTCACCATGGCGCTGATCTTTGTAGGCCCTGGCTTCATGGATTATGACGACATTAAGGAGCAGACATGGTTTGATTTTGCCGAGAATGAGTTCTGCTGGAGCAACTGTTACTGGGAGACCGCTGAAATTCAGGATCCCTGCCTCAGCAGCCTGCTGGAGCAGCATGCCTTTAACCATCTCTCGGAAAAGGGATTTAATAAGGCCGTGAGCGATTTTCAGGAATGCCGGGATCTCGGCGGCTTTGACACCGACATCTCCAGACTGAGCCCGTACAACTTTGCTGATGAGGAAATCGGCGTTTATCCGTGCAGCTGCCGCGCATACAGTTTCGTCAAGGTGGCGCACCGCGTATTGCCTCCGGGATATGAGCGCCCGAAATCAAACATTGTGCGCATGTACGGCAAAAAGTTTCAGGAAATCATGAGCCGTCCTTTGGACCCGGACAAGCCCGCCGTGGTATTTGTCATTACCGGGGACGGCCGTACCGGCTGGCCCGACTATCCCGACGATCTCGGAAAAAGGCATCGCTTCCGCTACGGCTGCGTCACCGTCGTCTGGTCAAACGAGGCCTTTAAGGCGCTGCCCTTTAAGGAAAAGATACCTCTCATAAAGTACGGCGCGAAAGAAATCTATGCCTTATGGGACAGCTCCGACTGGATGATATACCAGGCCTTTTTCCTGGATATTCAGTGAAAGAAGTCTGTACCTTACGGGACAGCCCTGATAACTGAAGCTCGGGAATCCCCGGCTTTGCGGTAAAGGCATTTTTTCCGGAAGGGAGGACTGAGTTTCCCGGCCGCCCGTGGGTGATTCGGTACTCCGGAGCGGCCCCGGAAGCCCCCTTGCCTCCCGGCTCGGATACCGCAGAGAAGGAAACCGCCCTGCTGTTCTCTGCCAAAGTATCGGAGCCGAAAAGACCTCCCGTGCCGCAGCTTTTCTCCTGAGAGAGGATCTGCCCGTAAAACCTGAAGGGAACGCCGGCAGCGATAAACTCCGCTTCCCGGGACTCCGGATTAACAGCCCGGCCCGGTAACCCGCGAGCGCTTCCGGAGCTGCGTAAAGCAAAACCCGGCTTTCCGCCGGAGCCCTTGCGGCATGCGGTCTCAGGGGATAAAAAATAAAATTTTCAGAAACTTTTGAAAATACATTGACTTTGTATACTTGAGTTTCGTATAATTTAATTGCTGAAGCGCGAGGTCTTCTGACAGAGCCTTCAGCGGGAAGGCGGCTTCCCGGTCTCAGGATGTCCGGATCTGACTTCCCCCAATATTCTTCTTTCATCTTTCTCTTTTCTCCTTGCTCCAAAGGTCTGCCGGCGCTGCGGCCCGGCGGCCTCTTTGACCGGAGTCATTACTTCCCGCCGGCATCCCGGCAGCTAAATTGAGGAACACCATCATGTACGAAAGCGAATTTAAAAATGTGAAAAACGGCGTTATGGTTTATGCGGCCATGCCGGTGTCTCAGCATGACGCCTTTCTGGCAAAGTACCGGGAGGTTATCCGGGAGGAAGCGGAGAATCCTGATCTCAAATTCCGTCTCACCGCCGCGGTCGGCAATGACAGCTGGAACTGGGAAATCCGCGAAACCTCCGCCCCGTCCTGCGTGGAGAGTCTCGCCTTCATCTTTGTCTTTGAAGGAGCCGGCGACATCACTGCTCAGGATCTGGAGGAGCATAAGTGGTTCTGCTTCCCGAATTACAAA
>NZ_JBGVBR010000326.1:0-19562 GCF_045225735.1 Succinimonas sp.
GCTGCGCATGGCGGTAAAGCCCAGCATGCAGATTTTGGCAATCAGCAGAAACTCCAGCAGAATTACCAGGGAAACCCCCGCAAATCCGGCATCCTCGCCCCAGATAGCCATAATGAAGTCCGTGTGGGGCTCAGGAATATAATTCATTTTAATAACGCTGTTTCCGATGCCCTGTCCTTCGGCCCCGCCCCGGCCGTAGGCCATAAGTCCCATGGTGAGCTGGTAACCGGTGTTTTCCGCATCCTTCCAGGGATCCATATAGCTCACAATGCGCCCGATGCGGTAAGGATTGGTGATTATTGCCGCCAGAAGAAACAGCCCCGCGGCAAAGCTGGAAACGATCACCACCGCAAGACCGCCCCCGGCCACAAACAGCATGCCGAAGGTTATTCCCAGAAGCACCACAATGGATCCGAAATCCCGCTGCATATAAAGCAGGGTGGCAAAAGGGATAAAAAACAGAAAGGGAAAGATAAATACCTTCACCTTGCTGATGGCTTCATGATGCCGCTGAATATACCCGGCCACAAAAATAATCCACACCAGCTTTACCAGCTCTGACGGCTGAAAATTAAAAAGCCCGAGATTAATCCAGCGGCTGGCGCCCTTTACCGACGATCCCACCACGAGAGGCAGCGCGCAGAGCCCCAGGGCCAGAACCGGCAATATCAGCCGGCCGGATCGGTACCAGAAATTAACGGGAATAAGCATGATTCCGGCGGCCGCCAGAAGCCCCGCAGCAATGAAGGCCAGCTGCTTTTTGATAAAAAACCCCGGATCATTCATCTTCAGGTCGCCAATATAGATCGACGCCCCGTAAACCATCACGAGACACAGAGCCAGCAGCAGAAAAACCAGCACCACCAGGGATCTGTCAAACAGCGGGCCCCGGGGATCATATTCCTCATTTTCCCGGCCGGTGAACGCCTCAAAAAACCTCATGCCAGGCTCTCCACCATGGCCGCAAACTGATCTCCCCGGTCTTCAAAGCCCTTGAACTGATCAAAGCTGGCGCAGGCGGGAGCCAGAAGCACAATGTCTCCCGGCTGAGTATGCTTATCTGCATAGGCCACCGCCTCCGCCATGGTGTCAAAGAGCTCGGTTTCCGGCCCCAGCGCCTTCAGCATGGCGCCGTCCCGGCCGAAGCAGAGCATAAGGGCGACCTCATGTCCCAGGAGATTCTGCACCGGGGTGAAATCCTGCCCCTTTCCCAGGCCTCCCGCCAGAAGAACAATACGGCCCTGAAGTCCGGATTTAAGTCCGGCCACCGCGGCCAGGGTTGATCCCACATTGGTGGCCTTGGAGTCATTGTACCACCGCACGCCGTTCCGCTCCCGCACCAGGCGGCACCGGTGGGGAAGTCCGGCAAAGGATGACAGCGTCTTGATCTGAGCCTCCCGGGAAATGCCCAGGGTATCAGCCAGAGCCATGGCCGCAAGAGCATTCATCTGATTGTGCCGGCCACAAATTTTAAGGGCGGCAACCGGCATTACCGGTTCCCCGGCGCAGGACAGCCATGCCGCGCCGTCCTTCTCAGTAATGCCGTAAGAGGCTTCATCGCCGCCGAAGGATGCAAAATAATGCCCGTCCGGAGGCACGGTGGCGGGATCCTCGCGGTTTACGATTATTTTATCAGCATGGGCAAAGATCCGCTGCTTGGCCTGGAGATAAAGCTCCATTTTGCCCTCATAGCGATCCAGATGATCCTCGCTCAAATTAAGAATAACGGCCCCGGCCAGCTTCAGGGAGGAAGTAGTCTCCAGCTCAAAGCTGGAAAGCTCCAGCACATAGCAGTCCCGATCCTCTGAAAGCACATCCAGAGCCGGCGTGCCGATATTGCCCCCGAGGCCGCAGTTAAGGCCCTGCGCCTCGGCCATCAGGGCCGTCAGAGTTACCACGGTGCTTTTGCCGTTGGATCCGGTGACTCCCACCGCGGGAGCTTTGCAGTACCTGGCAAAAAGCTCAATATCGCCAATGATGCGCGTCCCCCGGGAGGCGGCTTCTCTCAGAGCCGGCAGCGCCAGAGAAAGCCCCGGCCCCACAATAAGCTCGTCATATCCGGAAAGGAGCTCTCCTGAGAGTTCACCCTTAATAAGCCGGCAGCCTTGCGGGAGCTTGTCCTCTCCGGCTGGATGCTCCCGGGTATCGTAAACATCGGGAACAACGCCGTTCTTTATCAGAAAATTTACTGTGGAAAGGCCGCTTTTTCCAAGACCTATCACTGCTGTTTTGCCTGTCATAAAATCGCCTCGGGAATTAACGGAGTTTAAGAGTAACAAGACCGAGAATCACCAGCATCAGGGTGATAATCCAGAATCTGACAATAACCCGGGGTTCCGGCCAGCCGCCCTTTTCAAAATGATGGTGAATCGGGGCCATCCGGAAAATGCGCTTGCCGTGCCTGAGTTTATAGGATCCCACCTGCAGAATAACGCTGAGAGCCTCCAGCACAAAGATGCCGCCCATAATGGCCAGAAGGATTTCCTCCCGGATCACCACTGCAATGACGCCCAGTACCGCCCCCAGAGCCAGGGAGCCCACATCCCCCATGAACATCTGGGCCGGATAGGTGTTGAACCACAGAAAACCCAGCCCGGCTCCCGCCAGAGTAGTGCAGATGATCACTACCTCAGAAACTCCCGGAAGATAGGGGATATAAAGGTAATCCGCATAGGTGGCATTGCTGGTAAGCCAGGCAACAACGCCCAGGCCGGCAGCCACCATTACCGCGCAGACAATGGCCAGACCGTCCAGACCGTCGGTAAGGTTCACGGCGTTGGAGGATCCCACAATCACAAAATAAACAAAGGGAATAAAAAGCCAGCCCAAATCGAAGGACCATTCCTTGAAGAAGGGAAACACAATGGTGGTTTCGTTGGGGGTTTTGGCAATGCAGTAAAGAGTAATGCCGATAACCAGAGCGGCTACCGACTGCCAGAAATACTTCCAGCGGGGAATGAGTCCGTCCGGGCTTTTTCTGACCACCTTAAGATAGTCATCCGCAAAACCGATGACGGCATGACTTAAAAGTCCGAACAGCACTATCCACACGGCCCAGTTATCCAGACGGCACCACAAAAGAGCCGTCACCAGAATCACGCCGTTTATCATAATGCCGCCCATGGTAGGAGTGCCCTTTTTGGAAAGATGGGACTCCGGCCCGTCGGTGCGCACCACCTGACCGAAATGCAGAATCTGCAGCTTTCTGATCATGAAGGGACCGATGGCCAGGGACAGCGCCAGAGCCGTAATCATGGAAAACACCGCCCGGAAGGACAGGTAATCCACAACGCGGAAGAAAGACAGATACTGGCTCAGCCAGTCGGATAATATCACCAGCATTTTTAAATTTTCTCTCCTGTTTCAGCGCGAATGATTCTCAGGCCTTTGCTCATGCCTTCATACTGCGAATAAGTTCTGCCACTTCTCCCATTTTCATGGAATGGGATCCCTTGGCGGTAATGGTAAGATCCGGCACGCGGTTCACAAGATCCCGCACCGCCTCCAAAAGCTCGTCCCGGGAGCTGAAGGCTCTGCCCCCGAAAGCCCGGGCGCTCAGAGCGGCAAGTTCCCCGATGCTCCAAAATTCGTCAACGCGTCCCCGGGCATACTCTCCTATCCTGGTATGAAGTTCCGGAGCATCATCCCCCAGTTCCCCCATGTCCCCGAAGACAAACACCCGATGCCCCGGAAGAAGAGAAATGGTATCCAGAGAAGCCTGCACCGCATTAAAGGATGCATTATAGGAATCGTCAATCAGAGTCAGGGAACCCAGCTTTTCCACAAAAAGACGTCCCGGAACCGGCTTCTGAGCCTCCAGTCCGGCAATGATGTCAGAAAGGCCCGCTCCGGCAAAACCGGCCAGGGTGGCAGCGGCCAGGGCATTGGAAACGTTATGACGTCCCGGAAGACTGAGCTTTACCTCCCCCTCTCCCGCCGGAGTCACCAAACGGAAGGCAAAAGCGCCGTTATCAAGGCTCCTGATGTCAAGAGCCCGGACATCCGCCTCGGGATTATTCACCCCGAAGGAGCTTAAATCCCGGCCGGCATAGTCCTGCCGCCAGCGGGAATAAAACTCATTATCGGCATTGACGGCGCCTTTTCCGGCAGGTTTTCTTCCGGCAAACACATAATCCAAAATTTCGCTTTTGGCCCGGTAAACGCCTTCAAAGCCCCCGAAGCCCAGAAGGTGAGCTCCGCCCACATTATTAATAAGAGCAGCCTCCGGTTCGGCAAACTCCACTGTCCAGGCGATATCCCCGGGGTGGGAAGCGCCCAGCTCAATGACGGCATAGTCGGTAGCGGCATCTATAGTCAGCAAGGTAAGCGGCACCCCCACGGAATTATTAAAATTCCCCTGAGTGGCAATGGTCTTGCCCATGCGGGAGAGAATGGCGGCGGTCATTTCCTTTACCGTGGTCTTGCCGCAGGTGCCGGTTACCGCCACCACCCGGGCCCGGCTTTTCCGGCGATTAAGCTGTCCGATGAGCCCCAGCCCCCTCAGGGTATCAGGCACTACGATCTGAGGAACCGGCACCGGAAGCTCGCGATCCGCAAGGAGCGCCAGAGCTCCCTTGTCGCAGGCGGCCTGCGCAAAGTCATGGCCGTCAAAGTTATCGCCCTTGAGGCACACAAAAAGACTGCCCAGGGCATCCTTGCGGGAATCAGTCTCCACCCGGGAGATCCGGATCTCCTCTCCGCCGTTTACCGCATTCAGGAGACGTCCCCCGAGATGTCCGGCAATTTCCGCCAAAGTCATTTCAATCATTGCGCTTATCCTTCCAAAATTTTAACAGCAGTCTCCCGATCGCTGTAATGATGCTTTACCGTGCCGATAATCTGATAATCCTCATGCCCCTTGCCGGCCACCAGAACGGCATCGCCGGGCTCCGCGGCAGCATAGGCCTCTCTGATGGCGCTTTCCCGATCCGGGATGATCCGGTAAACGGCGTTTTCCGGAACACCGGCCGCCATCATTTTCAGGATCTCCAAATGATCCTCGGTACGAGGATTGTCATCGGTGAAGAATACTTTATCGGAATTAAGACAGGCAATTTTTCCCATAATCGGACGCTTGCCCTGATCCCGATCTCCCCCGCAGCCGCACACCGTGATGATCCGGTTAAAGCCGTGCGCCCGGAGTCCCTGAATGGCCTTTTCCAGTCCGTCCGGCGTATGAGCATAATCCACTATAATGACCGGCTTTCCCTCTTTCCGGAAGCACTCCATGCGCCCCGTGACCGGACGGAGACAGCCCGCAGTTTTTTCCAGATCGGCGAGAGAAAAGCCCCGTACCAGCATGATCCCCAAAGCGCAGAGGAGATTTTCAGCATTAAAGAGACCCAGAAGCGGCACCGTAAGCTCGGCCCGTCCGTAGCTCCCGTTAACCCAGACGGTAATGCCGCCGGCATGACAGGAAACATCTTCAGCAAACACCAGCCGTCCCGAAAAACCGGGCAGTGCATCTCTGGAAAACGCCAAAGCTCCGGGGAGTCTCCGGAGAAACTCTCTTCCGGTTTCATCACCGGCATTGATTACGGCCATCTCCTCCGGGAGCATCTTAAAAAGCTCAAACTTCGCCTCCCGGTAATTCTCCATGGTTTTATGAAAATCCAGATGATCCCGGGACAGGTTGGTAAAACCGCCGGCGCTGAATGAAAGATTCCGCACCCGGCCCTGAGCCAGACCGTGGGAGGAAACCTCCATGGCCACCGCCCGGGCTCCCGCCGAAACCATCTCCCGGAGAGTTCTTTCCAGATCCAGAGGTCTTAACGTCGTATTGGGACTGGGCTTAAGATCCGGATAAAAACCGGTGCCCAGAGTCCCCATGACGCCGGTTTTAGAGCCCAAAGCCTGCGACCAGGCGGCAATAAGATGGGTTATGGTGCTTTTGCCGTTGGTACCGGTAATGCCGATAAGAGAAAGATCTCCCGAAGGCCTCCCGTAAACCCGGGAAGCAATATCAGCCTCGCAGCTGTCAAGATTTCGCACCGGAATCAGGGGCACCTCGGCCGGCTCCGGAACAAAGCCGTCATCGGCTTCGTAAACCACGGCGGCAGCGCCGCGCTTCACCGCATCCGGGATCAGCGTCCGAGCATCGAAATGAAGTCCCCGGAAGGCCGCAAAAAGCTCTCCTCCGGCAATTTTTCTGTTATCTGAAACAGCTCCGGTTATTTCCCGGGAAGGCACCGGAAAATCATCCGCTATTCCCTTTAGTATTTCCTTCAGATCCGCCATGTTTAGTCCTCGCGGCCAGCTGATATCTTTTCTGTTCCCTGCCGGCGCCGCCGCCCGCGCCGCTGCATGGATTCCGCCTGTTGTTTCCGCTGCTCCGGATTCAGAAGCTTAGTGTCTTTTCTTGTTTGCAATATCCTTTTTCTTCTGGGCCGGAGTTTTCAGAGTGCCGTCGGGATTGAGATCATCCGGCGGGATATTGTAAAGCTCCAGACAGCGCTTCATGACATCGGAGAATACCGGCCCTGCCACCGCGCCGCCGTAAAACTTGCCGGCGTGGGGTTCGTTAATCACCACCACCAGCGCAAAGCGGGGATTGCTCATGGGAGCAATGCCGGCAAAGGTGCCCACGTAATCATTGCCGTAGCCCCCGGCCACAGCCACCTTCGCGGTTCCGGTCTTGCCCCCCACGCGATATCCGGTAATCATGGCCTGAGTTCCGGTGCCGCCGCCCTCCACTACGGCTTCCAGCGATTTAAGAACCAGATCCACATCCTTTTCCCGGGCCACTCTGACTCCCTCCGGAGCCTTGTCAACCTTAAGGATGGAAAGGGGCTTCTTAATGCCGTGATTGGCCAGCACGGAGTAGGCCTGAGCCACCTGCAGCGGGGTTACCGTAATGCCGTAGCCGTAACCCAAAGTGGCCTTTTCGATATTGCTCCAGCGTTTCCGGTGCGGCAGTCTGCCGGTGTTTTCTCCGGAGAACTCGATATTGGTTCGGGAACCGTAGCCGAAGGACTCCAGCCCCTTGACAATATCCCGGGGATCCATTCTCAGGGCAATGCGGGCCATGCCGACATTGGAGGAATATTTCAGGATTTCAAACAGGTTGCCGGAGGCCATGTAATGGCTGTCCTTAATCTGCTTTCCCTGAACCTGAAACGGCAGGGTGTCAAAAACCTCATTCCAGGTGGTAACCCCCTTCCCCAGCGCAATCACCGCCACCAGAGGCTTGGTGGTGGAGCCCGGTTCATAGGTATCCGTCACCGCTCTGTTGCGGGCGCGGTAGGGAGCATAGCTTTCTCTGCTGTTAGGATTGTATGAGGGGTAGTTGACCATGGAGAGGATCTCCCCCGTCCAGGCATCAATAAGCACCAGGGAAGCCGAGGTGGCCTTGTTGATTTCGGCATGATACTTCAGAGTCTTATAGGCGACCGACTGCAGTCTTTCATCAATGCTGAGCACCAGATCATTGGCCTCTTTGCCTTCCTTGACCACGCCGAGATTTTCAATAACATTGCCCCGGGAATCCTTGATGCGCCTGACCTTTCCGGGAGAGGACAGCAGATAGTCGTTGTACTGTCTTTCCAGCCCCTCGATGCCGGCTCCGTCAATATTGGTCATCCCGATAATATGAGCGTTTCTTTCCGCGGTGGGATAGTAACGGCGCAGCTCCGGATTGACATAGACACCGTCTATTTTCAGGGATTTAATATAGTCAGCCAGCTGCGGATCCACCTGCCGCGCCACGGTAACATGACGGTTGCGGGGTTCCCGGAGCTTTTTCGAAAGGCTCAGGCAGTCAGCGCGCAAAAGCTCGCAGAGCTCCTTTATGGTGGCTTCCTTGTCCAGCTTCCGGTTCTCGTGATAGTCATGAAAGCTCTTGGCATGGATCACCACGGCCCTCATGGGAACGCTGTGCGCCAGCATTTCTCCGTTGCGATCATAGATGACGCCCCGCTCCTGAAGCTCGGTGGCCGTTCTTAAAATACGATCATTGCTTTTGGACACCAGATCGCCGGCAGACCAGAACATCAGCCAGGAAATTCTCCCGAAAAGCGCCGCAAGGAGCAGAAACAGCATGCCCCAGAACAGCATGATGCGCCGCTTGCTTACCTCATTCTGGGTTCCTCCGGCATCGGCGCGTCTGAGAAAACCGATGACCGCGCTGAAAGCATTTTTAAACCAGAGCATCAGCGCCCTCCCCGCTTCCCGGAACCGGACAGATTTATAACCACCTCTTCCGTGGTAACATCCGGCTGATGCATCCCCATTTTCTGGCCGGCCTCATCGGCAACCCGGGAAAGCTCGGAAAGCGTCTGCTGCTCCAGACGGAGATGCTGATACTCCTGATCCAGAGCATCATGCCTGGTAACCTCAGCCGTGTATTCCGTGACTGTCTTGCGGGTTTCCTGCACCTGAGTAATGATCATGCAGGCTTCAACTATGCATACTGTCAGCAGAATAAAGAAAAAGCTGTTGCGCAGGCAGTCCCGGACTACTATTCCCGTAAGACTGTGTCTCTGAAAATCCTCTCGCGTGTTTCTGGTCTTTCTGTTTTTCATGCTCTTCTTGCATCCTCCGGAAGAGAACCGGCTGCCGGGAGGCGTTCCCCGGTACGCAGGATGGCGCTGCGGGAGCGGGGATTTCCGGCGATTTCCGCCGCTCCCGGATGAATGCCGCGATCCACCAGTCTGAAAGTGCGGGTTTTGGCAATTTCGCTTTCCGGCACCGGGATGCCCCGGGGCGGCACTGTACCGCGTTCAGCCTTCTTCAGAAAAGACCGCACCAGATGATCCTCCAAAGAATGGAAGGTAATGACCGCAAGGCGTCCGCCGGGAGCCAGGATCTCCCGGGAATTTTCCAGGGCCTGTTCCACCTCGCTGAGTTCCCCGTTGATTTTAATGCGGAGCGCCTGAAAGGTTCTGGTGGCAGGATGCTTGCCGGGCTCCCGGGGCACCAGACGGGAAACCAGATCCGCAAGCTGCATGGTGGTTTTAAAAGGAGTCTTCCGGCGATCCTGAACAATGGCCCGGGCGATTTTTCTGGCAAAGCGTTCCTCGCCATACTTATAAATCACATCGGCAATTTCGGTTTCCGCCGCGCTGTTAAGCCAATTCGCCGCGCTGATGCCGGAATCCGGATCCATTCTCATATCCAGCGGGCCGTCCTTCATAAAGCTGAAACCCCGTTCCGGATCATCAAGCTGCGGGGAGGATACCCCGAGATCCAGAAGAATGCCGGAGACCTTTCCCAGCACCCCGAACTCCCGCAGAAGATCCGGCATTTCGGAAAATCGTCCCCTGAGCATGGTAAAACGGGGATCCCGGATCTCCAGCCCGGCCTTTACCGCCTCGGGATCCCGGTCAATGCCGAAGAGATGTCCCCTGTCGGAAAGCTTTGAAAGAATAAGCCGCGAGTGGCCGCCCCTGCCGAAGGTTCCGTCAATGTAAACGCCGTCTGCGCTGACGTTCAGCGCCGTCACAGCCTCCTGAAGAAGAACGGTTACATGTTTGTATTCTTCCATAGAATTACCCTGAAGAAGAAAATTTTAGGAACCAGCAAACAAAGACGGTCAAAAGAACAAGCAAAAAACGAGGGAACCTCATTAAATCAGTCCCCTCGCCTGTATCTTTAACCTGTGAGCCAGCCATAAGCCGGGTTCTGTACTGTTAAAAACAGCGGTAATCATTCCTCTACATCAAAGAGTCGCCTCTTGATTTTAGCGATCAACCCGCTCCTGACACGGGCAATGTCATTAGAAGCCTATTCGATCTTGCTCCGGGTGGAGTTTTCCCTGCCATGAACTGTTACCAGACATGCGGTGCGCTCTTACCGCACCTTTTCACCCTTACCGATAAACGGCGGTATATTTTCTGTGGCACTGTTCGTAGATTCGCATCTCCCAGACGTTATCTGGCACCCTGCCCTGCGGAGCCCGGACTTTCCTCCCCCCTATGCGTCTGCCGAAGCACAACCATAAGGCAGCGATTACCTGTCTGACTCGCTGCGAATTATAGCATACATCTTTAATGGAGTAACACGGGAAATCCCCTTATCCGGTCAAAAAAGCACCAGAGAAAAACTCCCGCCCCCGCAGACTTTTTTTCTGCTCTCCATAGCTGCTTTTTCTGACGGCCGCCCCGGCAGTACAAAACGCTCCGCAGAAAACAATACCGTACCCGCCCCTGTTCTCGGATATCTCAGAAATCCGGCTTTTCCTTTTCAAGCGTCAAAGCTTCCCGGTAAACCTCGTTTTTGGAGCAGCCGTGGATTTCACTGACGATACGAGCCGCTTTTTTAACGGGAAGCTCAGTCATAAGGAGCTTCAGAAGCTTCAGGGCTTCCGCGCTGAGGCCGCCCTCCTGAGAACTCTCCCGCCAGGGATAAAGCACCGCCACCATCTCCCCCTTCCCGGAACCGGGATCCTGAGCCAGCGCCTCGGCCAGCTTCTCACAGGTTGTCCGATAAAAGGTTTCAAAGGTCTTGGTCATTTCCCGGCCCACCGCAATTTCCCGATCCCCGAACACCCGGGCCAGCGCCTTTGCAGTTTCCGGCATTCTCCGGGGGGTTTCGTAGAAAACCATGGTGCGGGTTTCATGTCTGAGAGACTCCAGGCGATCATAAAGGGCCTTTTCCTTCACTGGAAGAAATCCCTCAAAGCAGAAGCGATCCGTGGGAAAACCGGCCGCCTCAAGAGCGGTGATCACGGCGCAGGGGCCGGGAAGAGGAACTACCCGGATTCCGGCGGCAACGCAAGCCACCACCAGATGATAACCGGGATCCGAGATCAGCGGGGTGCCGGCATCGGATATCAGGGCCACGCTTTTGCCCTCCTGAATCCACGCTATTATCTTTGCGGCTTTTTCAGTTTCGTTATGATCATGAAAGCTCTCCAAAACCGGAGAGGAGATCCCCAGATGCTCCAGAAGGGGCCGGGAATGCCTGGTATCCTCGGCGCAGATAATCCGGGCGCTTTTAAGAATCCGGACGGCCCGAAAGGTTATATCCTCCAGGTTTCCGATGGGCGTCGGCACAATATAAAGAGCAGGCTCCAGTTCTTCCATTTCAGCACCTCCCGAGGCAGATATCCGGAAAACACAGACTTTCAAAATAAAAATGATTAACTCCGGGCGGGGCTCAAAACAGAACCGCGCATTCTTTTTTGCTCCCCGAGCCCCTCGGAATTATACAAAAATAAAGCAGTCAAAACAGGGAAAAACCGTTGAAACATCAAGGATGACAATACGAATTACAAATTGCAACGGAAGTGCAATCAAGCGGCAAAGTCGGGGTATAATAGGCGGCATCATAAAAACTGCAAGTATAGAGATTCACCGCCATGTGGTACAAATATCGCCAACATTGTAAATTTCATCCGCTTGTTCTGGCATGCGCGTTTTCCGTCATGTTCACCGGATGTTCCCTTACCGAAGGCCATAACGCCTATCTGGAACCCCAGCCCTTCAGCAAGCTGACCGAAACCAGCGAATGGTACGAGGATCAGCTTTCCGCCTCCGTTCCGGAATACAACTTCGACTGGCAGATTCTGCTGGCCCGAGCCTATTCCGCCGAGGGAGACACCAACAGGGCCTTTGAGGTTATCCGGCAGATGCGGGAAAATGCCATCACCCCGCTGCACGGCAACTATGCCGATCTCATTGAAGCTCAGGTCAGAAGCGGCACCGGCAATTACAGCCAGGCGCTGAGCCTCCTGAATTCCATTGACGCCATGAATCTTCCGGAGGGCGCTCTGGCCTATTACTATGCCCTCAAGGGCAAGGTGCTGAACCGCGCCGGCAATTATGCCGCCGCCGGAGAGTGCTACCTTAATCTCGCTCATGCGGTAAAGGCCTCTGACAAGAAAACCGCCTGGAAGAAGGCTCTCCAGGAATACCGCCAGGCTGACAACAAGGAAATTCTGGCTCAGTTCAAATCATCCCAGAGCAATGAAGACCGGGGCTTCCTGGAATATGCCCTGATCCAGAAATCTCCTTCCGAGGCGGCCAGATCCCGCCTGATGTCCCGTTTTACTGCCAAGTACCCTAATCATCCGGTATTTACCCTGAATGCTCCGGATGCCGAGGACGGCCGGGAGGCCATTCCCGCCGGCGGGCCGGACAGCAGTCAGGGCTCCGTCCCCGCCGGCATCACCAGAGGGGATACCATAGCGGTATTCCTGCCGCTTACCGGCCGTTATTCCGCTCTCATCGGTCAGCCGGTGCGCATGGGTATCGAAAACGCCTTCCGCGACAGAGGAATTGCCGTTAACCTGAAGTTCTACGATACGGCAGCCGGCAGCGTCTCCGATTTCTACGCCGATGCCATGGCCTCCGGAGCCAAAGCCATTATCGGTCCCATCATCAAAAACGAGGTTGACGAGCTCCTTTCCTTCAATCCTCAGGTTCCGGTAATCGCCCTCAACGAAGGCCAGCGGCAGGGCGGACGCAACGTGCTCTATCTCACCCTGGCTCCGGAGGTTGATGCCAAAAACGCCGTGCAGGAAATGGGACGGGATGCCGTCTCCAAGCCGGTTATCATCGCGCCGCATAATGACAAGGGCAGCAGAATCAGCAAGGCCTTTAATGATTACTGGATGCAAAGCTACAATCAGAACACCAGCGTCTGCTACTTCACTGATGTGAACTCTCTGGAAAGCACCCTCCAGAGCTGCGCCGCCAATGCGCCGGAATCCTTTGATGCCGCATACGTTTACGGCACAGCCAACGAGGCATCCATTATCAGGGAATACAGCAAAAACGTCGGCTTCACCATGCCCAGATACTATGTGGGATCCCGCAGCAACAGCGGCGTCATGAACAATTCCGCTCTGATGGGCATTAAAGGCATGAAGCTGGGGGATCAGCCCTGGCTTCTGGAGAACAGCTCCATCAAGGAACAGATTATTTCCATTCTGCCCAAGGCAAACGGCGATACTCTGAGATGCTTTGCCGTGGGATACGATTCCTTCAATCTGGCGCTGCATCTTGATAAAATGCTGAACAACCCCGAAGAGGTGGTGCGCGGACTCTCCGGAGACATCAGCATCAACCATCAGGGACGGCTGGAACGCAACATTTCATGGATAACCGTAGGTGAGAACGACTGATGCCGGAAACTCAGGGATGCATTGAAGAAACTGTCGGAGCCCTTATCGGACTGCAGCAGGATGTTTTTGAGACTACTGACTATGCGGCTGCCGTGCTGAGCATGAGCCTGACCTCGGAACGCTGCATTCTGGCCGCAGGCACCCCGCTGTCCGCCCCGGCTCTGGAAATCTTCACCCGGGAGCTGAATCTGAAGACTCTCAGAGATCGGGGGGTTGCCGGCGGCAGGATGCTGAACAGGGAAGCCGGGAACCTCGGCGTTGGCGCCGACGTATTAGCGCTGGGGCAGCTCCTTAAAATTGCCTTCAGAGCCACAGCCCGCATCTCTGCCGAAGACGGCTCGGACAGTCTTCTCATCATCAGCGATAACCCGGAAAACTCCCAGGCATTGTTTGGCGAGCTTCTGAGAGAGGCCCGTCTCATGCATGTTCCGGCGGTGGTGATCTGCACCCAGAAGGATAAGATTTCAGAGCTTCTCAGCGATGAAGATATCTGTATCCGCCTTAATATCGACGCTGCCTATAATTTTCTGACTGTAGCTCTGACTCTCCTGTTCAGTATTAAAAGGCAGCTGGAAATGGTTTAGGCTTTGCCGCTTCGAGCCGGCTTCTAAAAACCGCATCCCTAAAAAAACGGGGGAGCTCTAAAGCTCCCCTTTCTGTTTCCTGCCAGAAATCTGCCATCATTTCGGCTTAATTACCGCCGGTTTCATCTCATTCCCGGCTTCCTGTCATTACTGGCTTCCTCTTACTCAACTATCTCCAAAGTGGGTTTCCGGGGCTGCGGGCGATTCTCCTGGCGCTCCTGAGAACGATCCTGGGCTCTGTCCTCCTCGGCATCATCGGTGTTATCCACCACTTCAAAACCCTTCCTCTTTTCAGAAGAAATATTCTCCACCTCGGAGAGCCGGGCCTTTCCGGAAGCGCCGGAGGGCTGCGGGAAAACTCCGGAATCAAACATATCATCGTAGGCCTTCTCCGGGAACATGCACATGCCCAGAGTCATATCCTCTCTCGGGTAGATGGTAGTTACGGCATACATGGGCACATACACATCATGAGGCACACCGCCGAATCTGGCGCAAAAGGAAATAGCTTCGTTGTCAATGCTGAGATTTCTGACGGCAGTAGTGGAGATATTCAAAATAATAATGCCGTTTTGAGCGTACTGAAGCGGTAACTGCACGCCAGGACAGTTGACGTTTACGGAAATCTGGGGTGTCAAACGATTGTCCACCATCCAGTCATACAAAGCCCTTAAAATATAAGGACGGCAGGGCTGGACATGTAATACATCTGCCATAACAAAATCCTACTACACAAATATACAGGCTGATAATAACACACCCGAAGGTATCAATACATTAATTGTCAGCAAAATAGTTCCTGTAATCAAAAAAACCCCGGACAAAATTCCGAGGTTTTGACATAAAGCAAAAAAACTTTGCAATATTAACGCTTGGAGTACTGCGGACGCTTACGGGCCTTGTGGAGACCAACCTTCTTACGTTCTACGCAACGGGCATCGCGGGTTACATAACCGGCCTTGCGGAGCTCTGAACGGAAAGATTCATCGTATTCGATGAGAGCTCTGGTAATGCCATGACGGATAGCGCCGGCCTGACCGGAAATACCGCCGCCGGATACGGTGATATAAAGATCAAGCTTATCACCGATGCTGAGAAGCTCTAACGGCTGACGCACAACCATTCTTGCTGTCTCACGGCCAAAATAGTCTTCAAGCGAACGCTTGTTGATTTCAATTTTGCCAGTGCCCTGCTTGATGAACACGCGAGCAGTCGAACTCTTGCGACGGCCGGTACCATAATACTGATTTTCTGCCATTTGTCTTTACCCCTAAATGTCCAAAACCTGTGGCTGCTGAGCTGCATGATTGTGAGTAGCGCCAGCATAAACCTTTAATTTACGGAACATGGCACGACCAAGAGGTCCCTTAGGAAGCATTCCGCGAACAGCAGATTCGATTACCATCTCCGGCTTCTTGGCAATGAGTTCATTGAAAGGAACGCTCTTGATTCCCCCCGGATAGCCGGAATGAGAATGATAGATCTTATCAGTGAACTTGCTGCCGGTTACCTTAACCTTGGCGGCGTTGATAACGATAACGTAATCACCGGTATCAAGGAAAGGAGTATATTCCGGCTTGTTCTTACCGCGAAGACGGGAAGCGATTTCGGTAGCCAAACGGCCCAGAGTCTTTCCATCTGCGTCAACTACATACCAGTCACGCTTAATGGTGGCTGGCTTAGCAACGAAAGTTTTCATGTAAATAACCCAAACTAAATATAGTTAAACATCCGGAAACAGAAAAAGCTGCTTCCTTCTATCTTTCGATTTCCTACCCCCTTCGAGATAAGAACTCGAATCGTTTAAAGTCCATTGGACCTGTAACGTTATGTGGGCGTGCGTATGGTACACTATTTTCCGGCAAAAATCCAATTTATTTCACAAAACTGAATCCGTCCGTAACTTGCCGCATCCGCTGCATTTTGCCAACAATATAAAGCTTTTCACGCGCTGCTATTAATCCGGCTTTCGGCAATTAATCGGCATTCTGCTCTGAAACCACCACTTCGCAGGAGGATTTTCTGCCGTTTCTGATAATCTCGAAGGTCACCTTGGTTCCGGCGGAGCTGTCAGCCACCAGATCCATAAGAGTCTGCATATCCCGGGCTTCATTGCCGTTAACCGACACTATAATATCCCCGGGCTGCAGTTCTCCCCGGGCAGGACCATGGGGATCAATGCTGGTAATGACAATCCCCCGGGAGCGGCTTTTAACGCTGCCCTCCTGGTTTTCATCATAAATATTTTCCGCCAGAATGCCCAGATAACCCCGGATAACCCGGCCGTTTTTCAGAATTTCCGCGAGAATGCTCAGAACCTGCCGGGCCGGAATGGCAAAGCTGATCCCGTATGCCTTGGCATCATTGCTGTCAGACATGGTAGCAGTGCTCATCCCCACAAATTCCCCCTTGGTATTCACCAGGGCTCCCCCGGAATTTCCGGAATTTATGGGGGCGTCAGTCTGAATCAGATCCTGAATGCCGTCGGTAATATCTATGCGATTAAGCCTGGTTATGCCGCTGCCCCGCCGGCCCACAGCAGAGATAATGCCGCTGGTAATGGTCTGACCGAGATTGTAGGGATTGCCAATGGCCAGAACCACGTCTCCGAGGTGAGTTTCCCGGTTCTCATTAATCATGATGCGGGGCAGAGGATAATTGCTGTTTACATGCAGCACGGCGATATCCGTTCTTTTGTCATAACCGATGAGACTGGCCTCAAACACTGTGCCGTCCCGGAGCTGCACCCCGATAATGCTGTTTTCATCAGCTCTCATGATCACATGGTAATTGGTAATGATAAGGCCGTCGGAGCTCATGATTATTCCGGATCCGGAACTCTTGATCTCCGCGCTGCCGTATCCGTCTTCAGTTCCGGCATGCCGGCTGCGGATAAAGATGTTCACCACCGCCGCAGCGCTTTTGCTGATGGCATAAAAATAGGAATCAGGATCTCCCCTTTCAGCAAACATATAATCCCGGGCTATAATAATGCCGGCCCCGATAACCATACCAGCCAGAGAACTTTTTAACCAGCCATTCACCTTAGCGCCTCCCCGGGAACAGTAATAAAAAAGGGCAGTAACAAAAACTGCCCTCATTTTAACGGTTTAAGTCATTATTAAAAAGGATCAGAAGCTTCTGGTAATGTAAATTACAGCATTGCCGCGGATTATCCTGAGGGCAATAAAGCTGTCCTTCTCCTTAAGAGCATTCTCCAGATCATCAACCGTCTTCACTTCCTTTTTGTTGACCTCGACAATGATATCGCCTTTCTTAAGGCCGAGATTTTCAGCGGGACTGTCAGAAGCCACAGACTTCACCACAATGCCGCCCTTGTCATCATCGGTATTATTTCCCAGGGCAGCTCCCTCAAAAAGCGGGCTCATGCTCTTGGAAACCGCGCCGCCTGATTCCGAAGAGGAATCCAGAACCACATCAGTCTCAAAGGACTTCCCGTCCCGGAAAATACCAAGCTTGATCTTAGTTCCGGCCCCCAGAGTGGCAATCTTAGCCCGGAGCTGACCGAAATTGGAAATGGGACTGCCGTTGATAGAGGTCAGGATATCCCCGGATTTGATTCCGGCCTTGTCTGCGGCAGAACCCTTCATTACTTCATTTACAAAGGCGCCGTTAACATTCTTGTAATCAAAGTTCTTGGCCAGATCCTCAGTGACCTCGGTACCGAGAATGCCCAGCATGCCGCGTTTTACCTTGCCATGCTTAATAAGCTGCTCAGCGGTGGACTTAACCATATTGGCCGGAATCGCAAAACCAATGCCGATGTTGCCGCCGGCCTTCCCCAGGATGGCGGTATTAATGCCCACCAGTTCGCCCCGGAGATTCAGAAGAGCGCCGCCGGAATTTCCGGAATTGATGGCGGCATCAGTCTGAATAAAGTTTTCATAGTTTTCAATATTAAGACCGGAGCGGCCGAGAGCGCTGACGATACCGGAGGTTACCGTCTGTCCCAGTCCGAAGGGGTTACCGATGGCGATGACAAAATCACCCACCCTCAGCTTATCGGAGTTGGAGAACGGAATCGCCGTAAGGCTGTCCTTCTTTTCCAGCTCCAGAACCGCAATATCAGTCTGCTGATCCTCGCCTATTTTCTTGGCTTTAATCACCCTTCCGTCATGAAGGGTTACCTTGATCTCATCAGCGCCGTCAACAACATGGTAATTAGTGATCACCGTTCCCTTGGCGGCATCAATAATGACACCGGATCCCAGAGCCTTGAAGGCGCGCTCCCGGGGCATTTCCGGGAAAAAGAAACGGAACTGCTCAGGGATTTCCATCATATCGTTACGAAGGGACTTTTTGCCGTTAACGGAAATATTCACCACCGCCGGCACCACCTTTTCCAAAAGGGGCGCCAGAGACGGCAGTTCTCCGGAGCCGCCTGCGCTCAGAGCCTCAATAAGCGGTGTGGCATCCGCATTGGCAGCAGACATGGGAATCAGAGCTAATGAAATCGATAATCCAAGAACGGAACAAAGTCTGGTAATTTTCTGCATCACATCATCTCCATTGCTTGACACATATTCCAAGGAGTTTCCCGGCATCGCCTGTTATCAGTTTCCGGAGAAACTCCCGCTCAAAAAATTCGGCGTACGAGGAGAATAATCCGGACAGCGTTTCCGGACACGAGCCGGAAACAGATCGGAAAAACCGGCATTATCAGAACCGGCACCTCTGTACTTACAGAACTTAAGACTTCATACCGGCAAAAAAGTTCACCGAGATCACATTTTGTAACAAATTCAGAAAATATCCCCGGAGATAACACGGCACCGGCCGGACTGTCCTCTACTCTGGAGCATGAGGGATTTTACCGGAAAGACTGTTTGGAAAGAGGCAAGGAAACGGGGTTTGTGCTTAAACAGCTTTATCAGGTCTGACAGGAAAGCTTATACGCAAAAACGATCCCGGGAGATCGCTTTTCAAAAAGGATTTTAATACTAAACTAAAGGTCAGGCGTCTTCAGAAAACCAAAATGGCCGCAAAGCGGCCAAAAAAACTGTCCGGAGGATGATGATCTACTCCTGAATCCGGGGTTCAGCCCTGTCCGCATCATAAGCCGTTTCTGCGGCTTTATCTGATTGCTGTTCATTAGGACGCACGGCATCCGCCGGCTCATCCAGCTTGGTGTCAGGCATTACGTCAATAACCGTTTCTTCAACCTTCTTTTCGGGCTCTCTCGGCCTGATTTCCGGCTTTATAATATGTTCCGGAGCGCTGGTAGCAAACATATCTCCCAGCTGCGGAACAATTTTGCGGCTCTGTTCCGACATATAGCGGGCATAAGCCTGATAACTGTTTTCCATCTGTTCAAAAAGAGCATTTGAACCTAAAAAGAAATCATTGATAACTCTTTTATGACTGACAAGTTCCCTTTTAAGCCTGGTGAGTTCATCCTCAAGACGGGATTTATCTCTGTTTCGGGAAGAAAAGCGGTTAATAAGGTACCCCGCAACCATTCCCGCAATGCCAGACAATGCAATATATATAATCTCGTTGGTCTCCATTGACCCCTACACTCCCCAAAAAATTCCGCATACCATCTGTAAAAACACAAGAACAGAATCAGGCCGCAAAAGCAGACAAATTATAATACCGGCACAATGGATTAAAAAGCGAAAAATTGATATTTGAAATGGTGCTGATACCCAGAATCGAACTGGGGACCTCACCCTTACCAAGGGTGCGCTCTACCAACTGAGCCATATCAGCGCAATAGAGAAATGAATGGTGCTGATACCCAGAATCGAACTGGGGACCTCACCCTTACCAAGGGTGCGCTCTACCAACTGAGCCATATCAGCATAATATGCCTGACGATGACCTGCTCTCACATAGCGAATGCTACACTACCATCGGCACTGATCCGTTTCACTTCTGTGTTCGGAATGGGA
>NZ_JBGVBR010000327.1:0-3323 GCF_045225735.1 Succinimonas sp.
CAAAGAGCGCATTAATGGTGGAGGACTTGCCCACGCCGGTGCCGCCGACAATCATGATATTGGCCTGATCATCCCGAAGACGCAGCAAAACCTTCTCCAGCCGGAGTCTTTCGTCTTCATTGGAAACATTCTTGGAGATGACACCGCTCATATAGGTCATAAAATCATCATAGCTTCTCATAATCTTCTTCCTTCTTCTTTGTTAACTGAAAAGACCGCAAAGACCGCCGACAAATCCGCCGACAATGGTGCCTACAACAGGGGGAAGACCAAGGCTTGTGGCGATTCTGGCTCCGACTGCGGCTCCGGACATGGCACCGCTGACAACGCCTTTGATTTTGCCAAGGATCCCTTCCACCATGCCCCGGGTTTCCTCATCATGGCTCTGCCAGACCTCGTCATTCCGGTTGACCTCCTGAACAAGACTGAGCATCTTGTCATCATCCGGCAGATTCTCCAGAATAAAGCACATGAGCTTCAGGAGGTTAAATTTCTCCGTGGCGCTGTAGAACATGACGTTGACGCCCAGATCGCAGGAATTACGGATCCGCTCCTTTACGGAACGCACCTTGTCCGTCATAAAGGCCGTAAGCTCCGGTTCCGGCTTTCTGGCAGCGCTGTCCCAGTGCCGGCCCTTCATGGCCACATCCGTCTGATTGATGGCGACCACAATGCCGTCACGGTAGCGGACACCGGGGGCAATCACCTTCGTAATAAGCTCAAAGGTGCTCATCATGTCTCTTGAGGAGCCGTCCACCACTACCAGCACGAGATCGATAAGGGGATGCCCGGAATCGTTATTGCGCTTCAGAAGATCGCGGATCATTTCCGCCGTGGCGCGATCCTTCTCCGGAGAATCACCGAAGCCCGGAGTGTCCCACAGAGTCAGATTGCTGAAGGTGTACTTCTCGATCTCCCTGGTCTCAGGATCCGTGCCATAGCCTACCTTGGCCTCCTCCATGTTGAAGAGGGCATTAATGGTGGTGCTCTTTCCGGCTCCGGTAGCTCCTGCCAGCAGGATATTGACCCGGTTTTTGGCGAGAATGTCCCTGACGCCGCTGATATAACGGTCACGTTCATCGGAGGTCATGCCCTGGGAGAGTTCAGGACTCTGCTCCATCATTTCAATAAGGGAAGAAAAGGGAGACTTTCTGGCATCAGCATCGGTATTAGGCTTGTTCATAGCGTTCTTCTTCATGGCATTCTCCTTCATAGCGCTTTCGTTCATAAGGCTCTCCTTCATAACATCGTTGACAAAAGTGAAATCGTTCGTATCAGTGAATTTGTTCATTTGTCCTTTCTCATAGTATTTCTCAGCCAAAGTATTTCTCAGCTTCAGGCAGAATCCGGGTTTTGCCGCGCTTCCGGTCATTATGCTCCGAACGCAAAAACACGGTTGTTTCGGCCAAGACGGAAAACCAAGTCCTTCAGGTTCAGTTTTCCTCCGGCCTCCCCTGACAGCATTCCTGCTTATCATCTGCCATCTCCTCTGCTGCCCGTTCCTGCTGCACGCCGTTTCTGCTTACCCTTTCCTGCTAATGCATCATGGTGTCCAGAATGCGGTCGTACACCTTTTTGATATTGAAGTTGTACTTCGCGGAATAGCACAGGGGTCTCTCCACATCGAAGCCCGTGGATTCCCGGATGCGCTCCATCACGGAATCGGCCTTTTCATCAAGGAAGGTGAGAAGCTCGGGGCTGGCTACTTTGCGGTTCTTCCAGAAAACCTGCCTGTGGGTATGCATGGCACAGTCGGCCTGGTTAATGAGCACCAGAAGCTTCCGGGTTGCCAGGAGATTCTTCAGGCGCCCCGTTAAGAGCTTGAAGGTGGTGCCCATTTCCCGGGAGGATCCGTCCACGATAATCGCCACGAGGTCAATCAGCGGAGATACGGTACTGTCGGCATTGGACTTTTTGACATGAAGAAGCTTCAGGATCTCGATTTCATACCGGGCGTCAGCTTCCGCGCTGTCCCCGAGGCCCGGGGTATCCCAGAGATTAATGCTGCGGGAAAGACAGTACTTTTTGATGGCGGAGGTTTCCGGATCCACGCCGGTGCCCACGTCGCTGACCCGGGCGGTGATAAGGGAATTCAGGGTAGAGGACTTCCCCACGCCGGTAGCGCCTGCAAAAAGGATATCAAGACGCTGCTTGCCGGATGCCTTAAGAAAATCCTGCACCTCTTCCTGACGATAGCGAGCGTAAATGATTCGGTTCATGGTCTTGGCCTTCTTTGCGTTTTTTCCCTTGTTCATGGTCTTGCCCTCTTTCATGGTCTGATTCCCTTTCATGGTCTTATCCTCGTTCATGGTCTTTCCGGCGCTGCCGGCCTGCTCACTCAAAACATGCTGTCCGGGCGGTGACCTTGGCTATTGCAGCACGGCGGGCAAATTCCCGGGCAATGTCCCAGCCGGCCTCTTTAATAACCCCCCGGTCGTCATCGGCGCCCCAAGGATGCAGGGAAGGCCAGACAAACATACATACGGGAGTGAATTCGAAGATAACAGTTTTTGAAATTCTTATTCCGGGATAACTGCCGGAACTGATCCCCAGCTTCCTCTTCAGGATGGAAACAGCTATACCCATGGCCGCATCCCGGGAAATCAGCCCCGCGGGATCGAATACCCGGGAAAGACCCATGACCATTGTTTCCATGGCTGAGGCGCTCAGGGGCAAGGCTGGTGTATTCTCAATGCTGAAAAAGCCGGTGCCGGAAGCGCGGGCAGCAGCGCGGATAATGCTCAGGCATCTCAATGTTTCTCTGATGTTCATGATCTGTTCTCCTCTGTTCTGTTAACTCTTAGTCAGATTGTCTCAAATCCGGCCTGTGCCGTTTTTTCTGGTCATAGCCGGAAATCTCCCCGGGGTACCTGGCTAAGATTTCCGTTTCCCTGTCTCCGGCGGCGCGAAGGCTTTCCGGATCCCTGGCAGAGACGTTATGAAGGAAGAGAGATGCAGATTACCGCTCCCCATACCGTAAGTGCGGCCCCGAAAATCACAAGCATTAAGAGATACTCCATCATCGCATCCTCCATGGAAACAAAAGAGCTGAAACAGAGCGGGTAATTCTGAAGCCGGGGATTTCTGCCGGTTTTTCTTAATCTGGTCTCCTCTGATTTTTCCTTAACTCTTGATGGCAATTTTCTCAGATATTGCCCCCGGCATTTTTCCGGGCCATGGCCGGAAATAAGCCCTCTTCCCCTCAGCCGTAAGCGATCTCTCCGGAGAAGCCTGCCGCATCCCGGGAAAACTGCTCGGCAATCTTCCAGCCGGCAGCCTCGGTCAGCATGAGGGAGAGTCCCCCGCTGATGGCGGTTCCGGCC
>NZ_JBGVBR010000328.1:0-3157 GCF_045225735.1 Succinimonas sp.
GACGGTCTCTCCGAAGGTTCCCAGATCCCCGAAGGAGCCCGTTCTGGCCTTCTCCGGCAGAAAAAACGGGTTCGCAAGGCCGTGAGCCCGGGAGAGCCAGCACACCCCCACCGGCGCATCCATTCTCATGACGGTCTGGCAGGTTGAGCTTTCATGTCCCGGGACGAAGTACATCACCTCCGGCACATGAGTAACCCCGAAATCTGAAAACGCCGCGGGATCGATCTGGATCATGGGAGGCGGCAGAAGTCCCTGGAGGGCCCTTTCCTTCAGATCCCGGTACCTTGCGGCCTCCGGGGAATTCCGATCCTTTTCCCGGGCTTCCATTTTGTCCAGATCCTTCAGAAGTTCCTCCTGATCCTGCTCTATCAGGCTCCGGAGCCTGCGGTTTCCCTCCGAAATGGTCTCTCCCGGGAGATACCCCCGGAATGCCAGAACAATATTGCTCTCTCCCCGGGCGGTTCTTATGACCTCCCGGAGGCGATCCTCCCCCATGGCCCAGGAGACGAACACATAAACCCGGCCCTCTTTTCTTTCCTGTTCCGCGGCTTCTTCGTTCTCCCGGAGATTCTTTTCCAGGGCGAGAAGATCCCGGGAGATCCTTTCGTAATCCTCCGGGGCGGCATCCCGGATGACATCGGTCATCTTCCGGATCTGGTATGACGTATCAAGGGAGCGGTAGCTTCTGTCCAGCTCTCTTGCGGAGGACACGGCCCGATCAATGTTCCGGTCTCCCGTTTCCTCCCCCCGGGAGGCGGCTTCAGCGGCGGAGAGCGTTTTGTCCAGATCCCGGACAAGATCCTCTCCCAGTATTTCCTCCTTCCGGCTTTTAATGTCCTCCGCGGCATCTCCCATGTCCCTTATAACCTTCCGGGAATCCTCGGAAACGTCCGGAAGCTGCGGGATCTGCGGAAGGGAGAGAGCGGCATCCGCCGGGTTCTCAGTCCTGCTTTCCGGAACTGCCGTCCCCGGTTCCGCTTCCGGACTCTGCGGGCTTTCCGCCTGAACCATGCCAGAAGAAAGGCACAAGGCCATAAGCGCGGCCGACAATCTGCTCTTCATCAATAGGCCCCCAGTATCTTGAATCAAACGAAAACTCCGTATCTCCCAGGACAAAGTATTTCTTCTCCGGTATCACGCCGGAAAACACGAAATCGTCAATCGGCTTTCCGATCTTATGGAGGTAGGAGAGGCCCCGGGCGGCTTCCTTTCCGTTAATGAGTATTCTTTCGTCCCGGGTGATCTCCACATGATCCCCGGGAAGCCCGGCCAGGAACTTCACGAAGAGCTTCCCGTCCGGATACAGCTTTATGCCCTTCACGGCAAACATGTAGATCCCGCCCCGTTCCAGGGAGGAATAATCCCCGTTCAGCTTCTTTGCTAAATAAACCGCATAGGGCTTTGAGAGACAATGGGATCCGGTTCCTCCCAGGTGGCCCCATACTGCGATCTGGTAATGCCCGGCAAACCAGCTGAAAGCCCACCCCAGAAAAAACACGCTGGCTATGGCGTACCCCGCCCGCCGGGGGGTGATCTTCTTTTTCAGGTTTTCCCGGGAGAATGATTCCCTTGCCGCCCTGCCGGCGTTTTTAAGCCTGGCGGAGAGACCGGGCTTTTCTTCCTGTTCGGTCACTTTTCTTCAACTCCCACAACCACGCCCTCGGTGACAAATCTTTCGGGTTTTTCCGAAACGTTCCACTCTTCATGGGAGGATGAAGTTTCCGGGGTCTTTTTCTCCGGAGCCGGGGCCGGTTCCTCGTTTATCGGGTTCCCCCAGTAGTCCGTTTCCGGTTCCTCCTCCTGAACGGGGGAAAGGCCCCGGTTTTCCCGGAGGGCCCGGGCCTCGTTTATTTCCTGCACCGCCTGGGCGTTGGAGAGGGAAGCCTGGCAGCTGTCCGCGTATTTGCGGTAATCAGGCGAAAGGATCTCCGGGTAGGACACCGCGGCGGTGGAATACAGAAGCGTGATCCCCCGGGTCTGGTATTCGTCCCCCATGCGTTTCAGGATAAAGGGTTCGCATTCTTCCAGGGAGAGGCCGGATTCCCGCAGCTTGAGCTCCATGATGTCCGGGTTGTAAACCGCAATGCGGGAGCCGCCCTGCTCGGCCTCCTGGGCCGCGGAAAGCCGGTTGATGCCGTGCTGGAGCCAGAAGGAGCCGATGATGAAGATCACCAGCATGGTAGTTATGGTGCGGAAGTTAAAGCGGATGGATGCCGCGTTGCTCTCCACCTGCTTTTCCAGAAGCTCTCTCTGGGCCGAAAGGAGTCTGAGCCGGTTGCTGAGCTCCCGGATGGTGAAAAGAAGCTGCTCCGGATCCATGTTTTCGGGATCGGAGGATGCCGGGTTTTCTCCGCCGGAAAACAACGGGGGGATCCGGTCTGTTTTCCCGCTGTCGGGATTATCGGAAAAGTTTTGTTCGTTCATTGCAATCGCCGCTGTCAAAAGAAATCAGAGGTAATATAGGCGGATTTTCCGGGGGGTGTTTGCTGATGCCGTCCACAAAACGACAGCAGAAAGGGGTTTTTGATGGTATTAAGGTTTTTGCGGGACACGTTAAGGGAGATGCTGAGAAAGGGAAAAGGTAAATTAAGCTGCCGCGTAAAGCGGCGTTTCTGAAAAAAGTCTCTATAACTCGGTGAGAGACTTAATAGCAATATCCGGTTCTGCTCGTGCTGTTATGCCGCAGATTCGCTGGTTCGCCAGACCAGCTTAAATCAACAGACCACGCTCTGTTGTCAGCGCCGCAGGGGTGGCCAAAACTCCTAATCAGTTTTCTGCCGAGCCAGAAATACTGCATGGAGCAGGGGGCTTGCCTGCGATCGTTTCCCCTCTTTGTAAGTCAAACACACCCTGGCCGCGCTGCGGACAGGAACCCGTCGGATATAACCGACTCATTATCTCCCGAAGGAGTGATACGAAAACCGGCTCGCAAGCGAGTTTTCGTATGCGCTTCTTCTGGACTGATTAATAAAATAGAGCCCTTCTAAAAAGAAAGGGCCCCGGGGAGACAGCTGCTCGGAACACATTCGTGTCTTTGCAGCTGTTGAAGCTATGCCGGCGGTTTTTCTCTGCGTACGCCGGCCCTTGATCGAGAACTGAGGTAGGCACCTCAAGTTCTAGGCTAGTGCTGGGACTAGCAACCCCTTACTGCTCGGCA
>NZ_JBGVBR010000329.1:0-3514 GCF_045225735.1 Succinimonas sp.
AAAAAAATCTCCGGCGCCGTATCCGGCAAACGGCAGGATAGCACCACCACCCCGGGAGCGAGATAATTCCCGCTCCATAATGCCATCGGGGACACGCATATAAGGTCTTTGCCTCAGGGAGCGGCAAAGACTGCCGGACTAAATTCAGCTTATCTCATCATAACCTCTGCCGCAATTGCCTCAAACAAAGGTTTAAGAAAAGTCAGATCTCAGGAACAAAAGTTAACAGAGGTCAGCAAAAATAACGCTAACTCATATGAAACCCGAAAGCATATTTCCAGGGATTGCATAGAGACCAGAGCAGAATTTCAGGATTGGCTCCGGACAATGACCTTGCTTGCGGCGGTTCTTTCTCTCCTGAAGGCTATCGCTCAGGCCTTTGTCCGCTCTGATGTTTCCCGGGAAGCGGAATATCATCTCTGCCAGGAGGGATACTGCTCGCTCTTCATGAATGCCGCAAATTCCTTCACTCTCACCAGAGAATACTATGCGCGGGATAGCGGCGTCATCGTACTGAGAAAGGGCTATGAGGGAAATGCCGCTGAAGGAACTGAAGATAGCGCTCCGGAAAAAGATACCGCGGCATATGAAGGCGATCTCCTTCTGTCCGCCGGCCCTAAAAAGGCCGCGCCGATCTGGCGGCGGAGAATAAGGATCCCCGGGAGCCGAGCTATCTCATGGAATTCAAGTACAAAAGAAATGCCCGGGTTTCTCAGAAGACTGAAAGCGCAGAAAGGGAGAAGCTTCTCGCGGAAGCCCGCAGGCAGCTTCTTTTTTTATGTCACCGATGATCACCTGAAAACCATTCCCAATCTTCACAAATATGCCATCCTGTACGTCTATGGCAGGTTTTATCCTGAGGAGATTACTGACTGAAATCAGCGCGGGCAGGCGAGAAGCCTGCCGTCCCTCCCGGAGTCCCGTGTTTTCAGGTTCAAAATTATCCTCCCTTTCCCGGAGAGCGCCGCATTTCAATTCATTTTGCGGGTGGCATGGCATTACTTTTGAAAACATCAGGGGTTATCGCATAGCAATTATTTCTCTTCAGAACGTGAGTCAGGGATCGCTTCATTGATTTTCTGCTTGTGGCAAGCGATTGTGTTTCCCTAGAATGAGTCAGTTACGGCCAATTTAAGGGGATATCATGATCGCTGCCGCAGGAGATCAGATTAAGACGGTTTTCACCATGGGACATTTGGGACTGGTCGGAGCCTTTATCCGCGAGACCGGAATCATTGAGAGCATCGATTCCATGGTTCCTGAATCCTCTGATAACCCCGGGCCTTTAACTCATGGACAGGTTGCCGCCCTTCTGATATTGAACTGGTTTGGCGGCGCAGATCCCCACCTGAAAAGCTCCTTTTTCGAGGCCAGAGATGCGGAAGCGATACTGGGAATAACCTTCGATAATTCCTGGTATAACGATGATGTTATCGCTCATACTCTGGATGCTCTGCACGCCTCCGGTCTTACGCCGTTATTTTCCCGGATCGCCTCGGAAGTCATGAAGCGCCTTGGCTGTAAGATCGGGAGCGTGACCGCTGACAGCATCGGTTTCCGTTGCCAGAATGAAGAACAGCCCCGCCGCGCAGACCGTGCCGGGAACGATTATGACGAGCCCCGCAGGATCGCTGTTACCTATGGATACAACGGGGACTATCCTCCGGAAGCGGTTCTGATCCGGGAACATGTGCTTACGGACAGCGCCACCGGCATGCCGCTCTGCCTGGAACCTGAAGACAATGCCTATGACACCTGCTCCAGTGCCTCTGATAACAATGACACTGCCGCAAATGACACAGCCGCCTTCAGCCGCATGATAAAGGTGTTTGAAAGCTTCGGGAATTACTGCGGCGACAGCGGCGTATACCTTTCCGGAGATGACTCTCTCTATACGGAGGAGCAGGTAACCTTCATGGCCGGAAAAGGAATAAAGTTTGCGGCTGCAGTCGACAGCAAGCGGAAAAGCGCGCAGGATTTTATCGCCGCGCGCCGGGATGACCCTCTCGAAAACATTACTGACGAGTATCAGGGCAGACTCTATGCGGTGAATGACTGCGGCGTCAGGCAGATCTGGCTTCTGGTGCAAAGCGCTGCTGCCGCGGCCAAAAATGCTCATGCCGCGGAGACCTCCGCCGCAAAGGAAAAGGACAAGCTTCGGAAACTCATCACGGACTATGACAGCACGTACTATGCCAGCGAAAAAGAGGCCCAAAAGGAGCTTCAGAAGATCCGCAAAAAATGCCGGTACTGCCAGGTTGTCAGCTCTGCCATCGTAAAGGAAGAGATCCCCGGAAAAGACCGGAAATCAAAAAAACCGGGGGCGGATTCCCAAAAGGAGTTCCGCTGCAGGCTGGATATTACGATTGAAATTAACCGGGAATACTGCGACATGGTCGCCAGAACCAAAAGCCTCTTTGTGGTGGCAACCAATGATGCCGAACGCCAGTGGACACCGGGAGAGCTTCTGAAACTGTATAACCCCCGGAACAAAAAAGAGCGGGCAGCGGGATGGGAATGGCAATTTCTGAAGAATTCCGCATTCTTTGCGGACAGGGTATTCGCAGCCGGGAACGAGCGGATCCAGACTCTTCTCATGATTATGACCCTGGGGCTTTTGGTATCCCGGGGACTGGAGTGGAAGCTCCGCAAAGCCCTGGAGACATCAGAGGTTCTTTTTAAAAAACCGGCCGGCCAGATCACCGGCAAAATATCATTGGGTTATGTGTTTCAGATTTTCAGGCCCGTAATGACGATTGTGTCCGAAAACGGGGAAAGAAAGTTCTGCAACCTTGACGAACAGGCCATAAAAATACTGGAGCTTCTGGGCGCCGGCTATCAAAAAGCATATGGAGCCTGCGACGCCGATGACGCATAACTTTTGGCATTGCTGATCTGAAGCGGCTAAAAAACGATTAAGGCAGGAGCGGTTCTCCTGCCGCGCCTCCCCGAAGGAAGCAGCGGGAAGCAGGCAGCGGAGCCGCAGTTTTTTTCGAAAACCCGGCCGGCCCGAATCTCCGTAACCGCAAACACAGGAGAACAGAACAAATGAACATTGAGGAATCCTGCAAATGTCCCGCCTGCTCAGACCGTCTGGTCTTTGATATCGGGGAATGGGTTCTCCGCTGTCCCGGCTGCGGCGCCAAATACGATATTGAAAAATATAACAAAGACCTCCGGATGAAGAAAGATCCTCCCCGGGACACTGAACCGGCTAAAGAGGACATGACCTGTCCCGGCTGCGGCGCTGCCCTTTCTCCTGGCATTCAGGCCTTGACCATGACCTGTCCCGGCTGCGGATGCTTTTTGCGGGATATAACAAGCAGCAAAGACGGCGTCGCGCCGGATCTCGTACTCCCCTTTGCCCATGGCCGGGAGGTCTTTTGGAAGGTCTTTCAGGATCATTGCGACAAGCATCCGTCCACTCCGGATGACCTGCTCGGGAACATCTCTCCCGAAAACATCCGCCCGGCGTATATCCCCGTCCTCATGTATGAGCTCCTGGCCGAGGGAG
>NZ_JBGVBR010000330.1:0-6428 GCF_045225735.1 Succinimonas sp.
TTCGGCTTATTTTCCTCTTCCTTCTGTTCTCCGAGAGCCTTGGCCCATTCGTCCATGACATCGGCATCGGATTTCGGCTTATTTTCCTCTTCCTTCTGTTCTCCGAGAGCCTTGGCCCATTCGTCCATGACATCGGCATCGGACTTGGGCTTAGCTGCCTCTTCCTTCTGCTCGGCTTTCTGCCCGTCTTTCTGCTCACCCAAAGCCTGCGCCCATTCGCTCATGACATCAGCATCGGACTTGGGCTTACTTGCCTCTTCCTTCTTCTCGGCTTTCTCTTCCCCAAGAGCCTGGGCCCATTCGCTCATAACATCAGCATCGGATTTAGGAGCTTCTTCGGCTTTCTTCTGTTCCCCAAGAGCCTTGGCCCATTCATCCATAACCGCATCATGATCATCACCCTCGGCGGAGAGATCAATGCCCATGGCCTGAGCAGCGGCCTCCTGTTCCTTGGGATCCGGTTCCGGAGCCGGCTTCGGGGGCTCCTTGCGGGGGGCCTCATGAGACGGCCGGGGCGGTACCAGGTCGGGAGACGAAGAAACATCGGAAATGCCCTCATCCGGCTTTTCCAGATCCGGAACCCTGATAGACTGGCGGAAGCTTTCCTCGTCCAGATCATCAAGATCCCCGGCAGGCGGCGGAGGCGGCGGCGGAGTTTCCGGAGCCGGCTTCGGAGCGGGCTCGGCAGGACTCAGGGACACCTCCTTCTGACGGGAACCGGAGATATCGTCAATCTGGTCGCCGCCGAGAGAATCCAGCACGTCGAGGTCGTCCGTTCCCTCCATGATATTGTCATCCTCCTCCATGAGGAGAGCCTTTCTCTTGCGGTTCTGCTTGATGCGGAGATAAGCGCCGAAGCCCAGACCGGAGAGCAGGATAAGACCCATCATGGTGACTATGAAAATCATGATGCCATTTTCACTGCCTGCGCCGGAGCTTGCCTCATTAGTGCTCTTCTCCAGATCCTCCAGGCGCTTCATTAAAACTTCCTGATTGGTCTTCAGGGCTTCCAGTTCCTCCTGAAGAGCCTGCACCCGGACAGCGCCGTCACCCCGCTCCTTGTCCAGAATCTCCTCCAGCCGGGCCACCCGGGCTTCGAGCTTCTTGAACTCCTCGGAGCTGGCGCCCATGCTGGAGCTTACGGGAGTGCCCTGAGCATTCTTGCCCACCGCGGAGCCCGAGGTCAGGGTCAGGGTGGAGCCGGAAACGCTGGAACCGGAGTCCTGAGATGCCTGCTGCCGCCCTTCGTCCACCATGGTGATATGGCGCTTCCCGTCATCGGTGTACGACTGCCCGGTGTCATCGCCGATCATCATTTCCGGACTGCCGATATCAGCCACCTCGTTAGGAGCTCTGCGGCGATCCTCTTCGGCCGCTTTCAGACGTTCGTTTTCGGCATTGATGTGGGCCACGCAGGTTTCGTACTGCTTCTGATTTTCGGCCTGCTTCTGATCCCGGATCGCCTTCTCTTCCTTTTTGGCGGCAATCTCTTTCTGTTCTTTGTCCCAGGGCTTTTCCAGATCTGAGAGCTTCACCTTCTCAAGGCGTCCCTGCTTAAGAGCCTCCAGAATCTTTTTGCCGTCTTCGGGCTTTTCCAGTCTGACCAGCTTCTCATTGGGAATCTTGAGGCTCTGCCCGGCCATGGGACCGGTGCCCTTGAAGGATTTCGGGTTCAGGCGATACAGCGCCGCCAAGCACTGCTCCCGGGATAAGGTGCGGTCATCGTTCTGGACAAAGAGTTCCAGACCAAGGAAGGTTTCTCCCTTGCTGACCTCGTGGACGGCCTTGGGGGCGCGGAGTTCTTCATCGGAAATCACCACGATGGTGGGAGCCGGAACCGCCACATCGGGTTCCATCTTAAGCTGACACTCGGCGCTGGGATCCTTGTATTTCGGAGCATTGTCCTTTTTGGCGGCCGCGGCATGCGGCTTATTGCCGGGTTTGCCGCTTCTTCTGCGTTCCGGCACGGTGGAGGACGCCCGCTGGACGCTGTCAGCATTGGCAGGAGCCGGCTTTCTGGCGCCGCCGGGGCCTCTCAGCTCAGTCCCGAAGTCATCAGCGGCCCAGACGCAGGCAGCCGCAAAGCTGGCCATGGCGCCGGCAAGAATCAGCATCTGAGTCAGTTTACGCAGTTTCATAATGTTTTCCCAAAGCTCACGGCAATTGTCTGTTGCCCGATAACATAGTCAGCGCGTCAATAAAAAAACGCTCCCCCGGCGCCTGCCGCCGCTTCCGGATGAGAGACCTCTGAACAGGAACCGGGACTTTGCAAAAAAAGAGGAGCTTTGCGGCAAAGGAATCCGGAACATCTCAAAAAACCGCCGGTCTCAGCCGTTAAAATTCCGGCGCGGCAGGAGATATGCCCATGCATATGCCATATGCTATGCAACAAACATACCACTAAAATGAATTTTGTCAGTCAACCAGCCATTTTACCTGAATTTTTCGGCCGCGGTTGTTTCTGGCTACCACCCGCTGTCCCCGGATATCAATCTGGGAGCCGCTGGCGCTCCGCAGCATCTCCTCCCGGGACACAGCGCTGACATGGCGGGATACCTGGCGTTTTTTTTCCATAAGATCCTGGGCATACTTCCTTTCCCAGCTCTCCCGATGAAAATCCTCCGGAAGCATCACCAGAAGATCACTGGGGAGATGATCCGGGGTATCCCAGGCATCACGCACTGTAAATCCGTTATGATTCGCATTGGCGTGATCCGCATGCATCATGGCAGCCTGATATGAAATGAAGCCGATGGCGGCAAAATAAAGCAGAACAAACGAGATCCCGAAGATCTGAATTTTACTTATCATTTGGGCGCAATTGTCTCCAGCGTTAAACCTTTCTCTTCAAGATAACGCTTTCTGGCATTTTTAACTTCAGTTACCTGCTTTTCCCATTCCGTTTTTGCGGAGTCATACACCTTTTCCGCTTCCTGACATGATTTTTCAGAAAGAGTCGGGGGCATGGTATCCCGGGTAATCTTGCGTCCTTCCGCATTCAGATAATCGCTGGCGGCGGGATCCTCGTTCAGCATTTCCGGAATGCCGGGAATGGCGAGCTCGCGGTCAACAAAGGGAAATACCGGAGCGGTATGACTGAAGGCGGAAAAGTTTCTCCGGAATATGGCCGCTGCCGCCTGCTTCCGGGTAACGCCGGCCTCCTTGAGCTCCGGAGTCATCACCTGACTCACCACTACCGAAAATCCCTGGCCGGAAGCTACCTTTATCACGCTCTGGGTCTCCTGCTTCGGAGCCTTGGGACACTCCCCCCGCACCGGAGCGGGAGGCAAAGGGAACATGCTCTCAAGCTCGGCCGCGGAAATTTTCCGGGGCGGCTCGGCAGTGTCCTTGGAGGGCTCGCTGTTTTCTGCCGGAGCCTCAGAGGCCGCAGGCGCAGTCTCTTTGGCGCTGTCAGGAGCCTTTTCCGGAGAGCCGGAATCCTGCGGGACGGGCTCCCCGCTCTTTTCGGTCTCTGTCTCTTCGGGAAGATCGGCGGGAGTATCATCTATAAAATCATTTTCATCATCCTGAGCTACAGAGTCTGCCGGAGCGGTTTCAGCGGCGGCGGAAGCGGACGCCGTATCCTCGGCATCTCCGTTATCTTCGGCGCCATCTTCACCGTCAGGAGCTTCATCAGCGGCATGCTGCGCAGCTTCCGCTTCAGCCTCGGCCTGCCGGGCCTGTTCCCGGATCGCCTGCTGGCTGGCAGAATCAGTGGTTCTGCCCGCAAGATCATTTTCCCAGTCGGATTCCGGCGGAGTCTGATTCTCCTCACCGTTACCAGCATCATCGTACTCCGTCTCGCCGGCATCTTCTCCGGAGGAATCATCATTTTCCGCGTCATCGGGATCCGGTTCCTGATACTGATCATCCACGGATGAGCTGGCGCGGGTTACCGCATCGGCCGGGAGTTCATTCTGCGTCTCAAACTCCTGCTTCAGAATCTCCACGGAGAACTGATCCGCCTCATTCCCGGAGTTCCGGCTGTTAAATGCCGGAATAAAGTTTTCCTGAGGAGGGAGCTCCGGCTTTGCAGCAGGCTTCTCTGCTGGCTTCTCTGCGGGTTTGTCGGCAGGTTTGGCTGCGGGCTTATCAGCCGGCTTTGCAGCGGGTTTCTCTGCCGGCTTATCGGCTGGTTTGGCGGCGGGCTTCTCTGCAGGTTTTGCTGCTGGCTTCTCGGCTGGCTTATCCGCGGGTTTCTCAGCAGGCTTGTCGGCGGGCTTTTCAGCTGGTTTATCGGCCGGCTTGTCGGCCGGTTTATCTGCGGTCTTCTCAGCGGGTTTTTCGGTAGGTTTATCGGCCGGTTTTTCAGCTGGTTTATCGGCCGGCTTGTCAGCGGTTTTTTCGGCAGGTTTATCGGCCGGCTTTTCTGCGGGCTTCTCAACTGGTTTGTCAGCCGATTTTACAGATGGTTTATCTGCGGGCTTGTCAGCAGGCTTTTCTGCGGGCTTCTCGACTGGTTTGTCAGCCGGTTTTGCAGCTGGTTTCTCTGCAGGCTTTTCAGCTGGTTTATCTGCGGGCTTCTCAGCGAGTTTTTCGGCAGGTTTATCGGCCGGCTTTTCGGCAGGTTTTTCAGCAGGTTTAGCTTCCTGCTTCTCGGCAGGCTTTGCGGCTGGCTTGTCAGCGGGTTTCTCTGCTGGCTTTTCAGCAGGTTTAGCTTCCTGCTTCTCGGCAGGCTTATCGGCCGGTTTGTCAGCCGGTTTGGCGGCGGGTTTCTCTGCCGGCTTTTCAGCAGGTTTAGCTTCCGGCTTCTCGGCAGGCTTCTCGGCCGGTTTGTCAGCCGGTTTGGCAGCGGGTTTCTCTGCTGGCTTTTCAGCAGGTTTAGCTTCCGGCTTTTCTGCGGGCTTCTCGGCCGGTTTGGCGGCGGGTTTCTCTGCCGGCTTCTCAGATGGTTTGGCTGCTGGCTTTTCTGCTGGTTTCTCAGCCGGCTTCTCAGCTGGTTTGGCCGCAGGCTTTTCTGCTGGTTTCTCAGCCGGTTTCTTTGCGGTGTTCTCGGCTGGTTTATCTATGGCTTTCTGTTCGGCTGCGGGAACGGCAGGAGGCTTAAGGGGGACAGCGGTTTTGGGCTCGGCGGGGGATACGGGATCCGGACGCCAGTCCTCGTTTCCGGTGACCAGAATCGGGTTGTAGTCCTTTTCGGAGGTTTCGGGGCTGTAATGGTTCTCATCAAGATAATCCTTGACGATCCGGGAACCGGGCTGTCCGATGCGCACCTCGGAATATGATACCCGTCCCCGCTTGCGATGCTTCAGAATCTTCTGTTCCTGTTCCGGAGTGAAGAAAGGGAGACCGGAATCATCCGGAAAAAGAATATCAATGCCGGTGCCTTCATTGTCTGTTTGGCTGTCCGGGGGATTTCCGGAATCAGCCAGAGACGCCTGAAGCAGCAGCGTGCCGCCTAGAGCGGCCGTAATTATCGCCTGGGCGATTTTAGAAAGCTTCATCTGAATACATCCACCGCTTTAAACCTATTTTGGCTCCCCGGCATCCTGGGAAGCCGCATCTCCGGCCGGGGCCTCGTCTTCAGCGACAGGAACTGTCAGTTCCTCCGGAGCATCACCGGGACGCACCGGAAGATTTTTTTCAAGACAAACGGCTCCGGCGGTGAACTCCGGCGCTTTCTCGCGGCGCTTGTCCAGTTCTTCCACCGGCACCTTCAAAGTCACCTCCTTGTTAACGCGCTTGAGTCCCTGACTGTACATGGAACCGGGAGCGCAGTTACGCACCCAGGAGGTCCAGGCATAAGAAGCATCGTCATCCTGCCGGCCCCAGTCTCCCAGATGGTAGGAAACGGCCAGATTGGAAGCTGCCATGAGATCTCCCATTTTGGCCAGAATCTCCAGATAAGACAGCACGGCCTGCTGACTCTGTTCCCGGTACTGCTCAATTGCGGACAGCCTGACATAATACTTGATGAGATTCCAGTAAACCCGGGCCGCCAGAGAACGGGATTCATCGTCCTTCTGATCCCGGTAATGCATCAGCACCCGGTTATAATAAAACTCGGCTTCCTTCATGGCCTTGTTGATGTCAGCCTGACTCTTCATGCTGAGAGTGCTGGCCTGCAAAATATCCGCATAAATGAAGGCCGCTTTGTAATTGTCAGCGTCAGCCATGGCCTTTACCTTTTCGGCATGCTCCTTTTTAAGGCGGTGCACGGCTTTGAGAGTGGTTACAAAGCGCAGAAAGCCGTCATCGGTCTTGTCGGCTTCCATCTCCTTCAGAAAATTCAGGGCCACGCCCTTGTTGTCCACGCCGTCATTGGCGGGATGGTTCATCTGGGTGACCACATAGGTCTGCCGGGCATCCGCGGAGCCCTTTTTGGCGGCGTTGTAAAGAAAATGCCGGGCCTTCCGTTCATCCGGCTTAATGCTGACAAAAAGATCGTGCTCCCCGCTGACAAACCAGAGTCCCACGGTATAAAGAAG
>NZ_JBGVBR010000331.1:0-4179 GCF_045225735.1 Succinimonas sp.
TTATCAGATCTTTCTTCCTGAACAATATGGGTACAAACATGTTTTTTGAAAAAATTGCAGCCGCTCCGGCAGATCCTATTTTAGGTCTTACAGAAGAATTCAAGAATGATCCCCGTCCTGAAAAAATTAACCTGGGCGTTGGCATCTTCAAGAACAACCAGGGTCAGACTCCGATTCTCAAGTGCGTTAAGAAGGCAGAGGAAATTATTCTGGCCACCGAGAAGACCAAGAGCTATCTGCCCATCGTCGGCGCTCCGGAATACGGCAAACTGGTTCGCGAGCTGGTTCTGGGCCGGGACAGCGAGATTATCAAAGACGATCGCGCCCGTACTGCTCAGGCTCCCGGCGGCACCGGAGCTCTCCGTGTTGGCGCTGACTTCCTGAAGCAGCAGAATGTAACTGCTAAGATTTGGATCTCCGATCCCACCTGGGCCAACCATATGCAGGTATTCGGGAAGGCCGGTCTGGAAATCGGCCGCTATGCCTACTATGACAAGGCCAGCCAGGGACTGGATTTTGAGGGCATGAAGAATGACCTCAAGACCAAGGCCAAGGCCGGCGATGCCGTGCTGCTCCATGCCTGCTGCCACAATCCCACCGGTATTGATCCCACCCCCGTTCAGTGGGAAGAGCTGGCTCAGCTTACCGCCGAGCTCGGTCTCCTGCCGTTCTTTGACTTTGCCTATCAGGGCTTCGGCAACGGCATTGAAGAGGATGCTCTCGGCATCAGAACCTTCCTGAAGCACCACAAGGAAATTCTGGTAGCCAGCTCCTTCTCCAAGAACTTCGGTCTTTACAACGAGCGTATCGGCGCCATCACCATTGTTTCCGCTAACAAGGACGACGCTGACCGGGTATTCTCCCAGCTTAAGATCGCCGTCCGCGCCAACTTCTCCAATCCTCCGGTGCACGGCGCCAGCATCGTTACCACCGTGCTTTCCGATCCCGAACTCCGCGCCATGTGGGAGAACGAGGTTAAGGAAATGCGGGATCGCATCAAGGAAATGCGTTCTCTCCTGGTGGAGAAGCTTAAGGAACGCAATGCCAAGGTTGATTTCTCCTTCATTAACAACCAGTACGGCATGTTCTCCTTCTCCGGTCTCAGCAAGGAGCAGGTAGCCCGTCTCAAGACCGAATTCGGCATTTACATTGTAGGAAGCGGCCGCATCAGCGTGGCCGGTATTACCACCGCCAACATCGATCCGCTGTGCGATGCCATTGTGAAGGTGCTGTAAATCCGGCATCAGGCTTTCCGGTGTCCCCGGAATCCCAGCAGGTTCGGTATTGAATATAAGCCGTGTCCCCGAGGATGCGGCTTTTTTGCTGTCTGGTGCAGGGCTGGCTGCGGTGATATTGGCGCCGGAGGGCGGCTAACAGCAAGGCGATTTTTTCCCGAAACAGGTTTCAGAACCGGCAAATTTACTGCAGCCGCGCCGGCACGAAACACATTTGCGGGCTGTAAAAGCAAATTCTGCTGTTATTTTTTTGAATTATTTGCCATCTATATGGCTGATGCTGTAACTTCTGATTCGGTGATACGTTGTTTCAGTGACAATAAATGATTCCGTAATATCCAAAACGGTAAACTTTCTTTCCGGCTTACTAATGAACGAGGTGTTTTATGTCAGATTTTAACATGGCTGCTTTGGATTCCTTTAACAGGGCCATCAGCGATAACGATAACGCAATTGTGAATGTTGATCGGGAGAATAACAACCGTCTCAAGTACAACGGTACCTTTAGATCCGCTAATATTTTCCGGTGGATGCGCTCTCCGGCAACCAAGGCTGCTAACAACGAAGTCCGGACTCAGCTTTTAAAATCCCTGGGCGAGGCCTATGGACTTAATGGAATGACCACCAGATCTGACGGCAAGGTAAAATTTTCTCAGGATTTTATAAACAATCTGCGGAGTCGTCTGGGAGCGGAGCTGAAGATCGAGGATTTCGGCATCAACCGGGACGGCCTGGTTACCTCGGGAAGACCTCTTACAGTAAGACGCATAAAAGAGATTATTGCCAAGGCCTCTGGACCTGATTTGAATGTCCGTACCGCTTCTAATGTCAATACCTCTGCTTCTAATTTGATTATCAATACCGCTTCTTCTGGTTCTGAGAGCGACTTTGACATCAATTCATACAAGAATAAGCTGAATGAAGCCTTTAAAAAGATGAAAGATAATGGTCTGGGCGGAATCACAGGCGCTCAGACGTGTCTCTCCTTTTTGGAAAAACTCGGTTCAAACCCTCTGGTGCGAGAAGATCCGGATTACGATTTCTTATGTGTTACGAGCAATGATGAGGAAGAGCGTGAAAAACTGGTTCGTTTCCAGTATTACGATGTGAATCAGCAAAAATACGTGCCCATGAAGAGGATCGATGACCTCGCGAACTATCTGAATGACAAGGACACATTGGGAATGCCCATTCATTTGGAAAACCAGTCTTTCCGTCCTCAAAAATATAAAGAAGGTGACAAGCACGGTCCGGAAGCTGTGGAGAAGTATGTTAAGCACAATATCACCGAATATGTTCGGCTCGTGGCAGATCTTTATTACGATTGCAAGAAGGCCGGCAAGCTTAATGATTATGAGTCTAAAATGAGATACCCCGGCGGCTGCCTTGAAGCTCGGCTCACAAATGCTTCTGAATTCAAGGAGAAGCTTGGTGTGACTGAGCTTTCCGATAACGAGGTTGATAATGTTCGGGATATGCAGAGACTTGCTGATACCGGCGAAAAAGTGCCACTCCATAATTGCATATTTGCGGAACTTAATGCCATCATCAGCGATCCCAATGCCGAGCAGGGCGATGACTGGAATGCGTATGCTGACAGAGTCAAGAAAAATCTCTGCGGCAAGAAGCACCCGATTACCGAGATTTATGTCAATGAGCAGGGCCAGACTGCTTACCGGCCGGTAATGCAGAACGGCAAGCCGCTGGTGCGGGAGATCACCGCGCAGGATCTCGATGAAATCGGCCCTAAGATTTACGAGAGCATTTATGAATAGTGTTCAGCGCCCGAAAGGCCGCTCAGCATAACAGCCGCGCCGGAGCCGAAAACTCCGGCGCTTCTGTTTCCAGGCAAGGGACTGTATTTCTTTTAACTCTGCTTTTTAAAACTCGGCTTTTTGATAATGGTCACGTTTTGGTTAAATTTTGTTCATGGCTCTGAAAAATCGGTAAAGATAATTCAGCCGGAGCCGCTCAATGATCAAAAGTCTCTGCTCCTGAGACGTTATTACTATAACAACTCGAACATCTTTGAGAGGAACATAAAATGGCACTGTATGTCAATACCAATGCCTCGTCGCTGAATGCGCAGCGCATGATGGCAAACTCCACCAACGCCCTGGACACCTCCTACAAGCGTCTGGCCTCCGGCCTCAGAATCAACAGCGCCAAGGACGATGCCGCAGGCCTGCAGATTTCCGACCGACTGACTTCCCAGATAAACGGCCTTAATCAGGGCAACCGCAATGCTCAGGACGGCATTTCCCTGGCCCAGACCGCTGAAGGCGCCATGGACGAAATGACCAATATGTACCAGCGCATCCGCACCCTGGCTCTCCAGTCCGCCAACGGCACCAACTCCCAGGCGGATCGGGACGCTCTCCAGCAGGAGGTAACCCAGCTCTGCTCCGAAATCGACCGCATCACCAAGGACACCACCTTTGCGGGGGAGAAGATTCTTACCGGAGCCAAGTCAACGAACAAGGATCTGGCAGCTGCCGATACTGTCGCAAATTACAGCAGATCCTCGGCCACGGTGGATTTCCAGGTAGGCGCTGACACCAATCAGAAGATTTCCGTAAGTCTGGGGCTCGGTGATGACGGCCTCGGCTTCAGCGTCAAGGATGTGGCCCTGTCTGTGGGAGCTACCAAGGCTGCTGCCATTACCGCTGATGCTACCAAGTACCTTAAGGCCAACGGCGATGAGCTCACCTTCGACATCAGCTCTGCGACTACGGCTCAGAACACTCTGGCTAACATTGATAAATTCATTGCCGCTGTTGACGGCAAGAGAGCCGAGCTGGGCGCTACCCAGAACCGTCTGGAATCCACCATCAGAAACCAGAGCAACGTGGCTGAAAATGTTTCCGCTGCCAGAAGCCGTATCCGCGACACTGACTTCGCTTCCGAGACTGCGGCCATGACCCAGCAGAACATTATCCAGCAG
>NZ_JBGVBR010000332.1:0-2699 GCF_045225735.1 Succinimonas sp.
AGCTGATAAGAGGATTTAACAATAAGGAAAACAAGCTGTCAAACCGGAAAAAACTCTCCTCACTCAACGACCGATCCGGCATGCCCCGGTTCTGAAGGCGTCCTTTTGGACGAATAAAGAGATTTTTGAGATGAAGATGAAGCAGAAAATGCATGATAACTCGGGAAAAACCGAGCTTTGCATCTCTGAGAAAACTTTGGGCAGCGCCATAACCTTCAGGCATAGCGCAGAATAGCTCATAATAAAATGATGCGGGAAGCCTTAAGTTCCCTGCAAGGCCGGCGGCTCTTCAATTTCCCTATGCGGCAGGAGTTCATAATGCGGGAACTCGGCTTAATCACTTAAGGCCATAAAATCAGACAGAACCGCTTCCGAAGTCCGGAGACGCCCCGCTCCATGGATCCTGTTCCAGAAGAGCTCTGATGCCCCGGGCGGTACGGCCGGAGTGATTTTTAAAGTGATTCCCGGGGTTCTCTTCCCACAAAGCCGGGATCCCCAGACTGCGGTAATGCCTGATAAGCACGGCGGTGTTTTCCGGAACGGTACTAAGGAGCTTATGGGAAGTCCGCCCTTCCCGATCTCCCAGCGAAAAATACAGCCTTTCCGGCCGCCGCCGGAACTCATGCTCCCGGGCATATTCCAAAAAGCCCGGAAACCAGAAGGAGCCGGAAACCGCCGCCGCTCCGGAAAACATGTCGCTCCGGTAAAGAGCGTACAGGGCAAAAAGCCCGGCCAGAGAATAGCCCGCAGTAAAGATCCGGGACGGCGGCTCCGAAAGCCGGGCCCGGGCCTCCGGGATTATGACCGCGGCCAGATCCCCGAGAAAATCGTCCGCCCCGCCCCCGAAGGGCGTCTCCCCCGGAGTCAGGGGCGGCGCCGGCCATGGAGTCATGTCCTTTCTCCAGTCCGGGATATGGAGGGCCAGAAGATGAAAACGAAGCTCCTCTTCTGCGGGATCTGTCTTTTCCTGCAAGGCCTTAAGGGCCCGGAGCTCCGAAGATCCGTCTCCTTCAAAGCAGTTTAACACCACGAGGGGGAACTCCCGGCCGGAACCAGGGTACAGCGCGGCATTTTTGCCGGCAGATCTGAAGTCATCTCTTTCCATAAATGCGCTCCCGTGTTTATTTAAAAGTCCGTAATAAACCGCCATTCCGTAAGTTTCTGGTCAATTTCCGGTCAGCCCCGGGCAATTTTCCAGGCTGTTCACTGACTCAGCCTCAAGTTTGGAAATCATTTATCTCCGGACATCAAAAAGGCCGGAAAAACCGGCCTCATCTGTAATTTAAAGCTTTATGCCGCGTTTAAGCCCCGGGCTTCCCCTCGGCTGAAAAGCTCCTTCCTAAAACTGCTCCAGATATTTGTAGAGCATATTCCAGAAGCGATCCTGATCGATCTCCTGCACGATGCTGGCCGGACGGGAGCCCTCCGGAGCCTCCTCCCGGGAGTAGGGAACCGTGCGGCCGTAGGAGGCGCCGGGCTGATCCACGCAGTCGATGTAGGCAATGCGGGTAGACAGGATCAGCGAGGGATCAATGGTGATGGCGGCGGCGATAACATCCCAGACAAACCAGGAGAACTTGTTGTCCTTGTCGGCATCGAAGCGCTTGGCGAAGAAGGAATCGTTAAACATCTTCAGAAGCTCCGGGTTCTTGATATGGGAGCGGATAGCGTTAAAGCGGTCGTGATCCATGATGGTCTTGTCGGTCACGTCCAGAGCCACGAAGGTCTGGTTGTCAAAGGGCGCCCGGTAGGCCACCTTAGTGGATTCCGGATCCAGCCAGATGTTGAACTCGGCGTTCTGGTGGGCATTGCCCTTCACCCAGAAGGCCCCGCCCATGTAAATGACCTCGTCGAAGAGCCTGATGGCTTCCGGATCCTTCCTGGCCACGCCGGCGATATTGGTGGTGGGACCGATAGCCACCAGCTTGATTTGATGAGGATACTTGTGAGCCATTTCGATGAGGTAATCCACGCCGTCCTGCCTGATCTTCAGGTCTTTCGGGGGCTTAACGCCGTAGCGCTTCTGATAGGAATCCTGCCAGGTTTTCGGGTTATCGGTTTCCTGAGCGCCGATGTAGCCCTCCATGACATCGCCGTACGAGGACAGCTCCTTCTTGAGGATATCCCGGCCAAAGCCGCCGCCCCGGCGATCCGGATACTGCTGACCGATGACCAGATCCGGATAAGGCTTGCCGTTCTTCATGACCTCAAGCTGTCTGACCAGATAGGCCATGCCGTCATTGGCCCAGGAGTTTCCGGTAACGGTGACCACGCCCAGAAGATCAATGGAGGGATCGCTCTTCAGCATCATCATGGCGATGCCGTCATCAAAAAGCTCCACCATGTCGGTATCCAGAATAACCTTTACCGGAACTCGGGACTGATCCTTTGCGGGAGCATCCGCTGCCAGAAGAGAACCGGCGCAGAGCATGCTGATAAAAACTCCGCAGGCAACGGACAGGGTTCTTTTTAAAATGCTGTTTATCATGCTGTTTTTTTCCTGTATGCAGGTATTTGATGTGAATGTCATGCTGTCGGCCGGGGCTGAGGCTCCTTCCCGTTTTCCGCCGGGGAGAGGCCGTTCTCGCAAACTTTCGGAAATCGCGGCAGCAGAAGATCGGCTGCATTTTACCCAATGACGGGCGGGATGTAACCATCCTGAGTCATAAGTGCGGGCGTGACAGCACTTTTTGAGCAGG
>NZ_JBGVBR010000333.1:0-2798 GCF_045225735.1 Succinimonas sp.
CGGATACCGGCGTATCTCCTGCGGGGGCACCGCCGTTTTCAATACTGGCTAAAATGCCGGCAATGCGTTCCTGATCCACCTCAAAACGGGCCTGGATTTTTACATTGCCCTTGTCATCGGAGGCGCTGGAAACGACCTCGCTCTTAGTGATGAGGCTGTCAGTGTTTTGGAGCACCTGACTGCGCACCTCGGAGGCATGCTGCTTTACAAAATCCTTGTCTTTGATATCCAGCATGACGTTCCGCACGGCCTGAAGGGAGGCCTTTTTCATGGCGGTGTCCTGATCCTTGCCGGTGGCGTCAATGTCAACGGTGACCGCCATGGCTCCGGCGGAAAGCATGGCTGACATGAGAATGCTTAAAGCGCTTCTTTTGAATTTGAACATGTGGAACATAGTTGCTACCTGAAATAATGCTATATGAAATAGTGTTACCTGAAATGATAATAGCGCTGTCTGATCTCATTCGGCAGCGCTGCCGGTTATTGTTAAGCTGCTGTTTTTCCTTCCGGATACTGACATCTTAGATCCTTTCAGACGGGATGCCGCTTCAGAACCGGGAAGGGACTATTCTGTCTGTTCCGGCTGTTTTGCCTGCGGCGCATCCGTAAGGATCACGCCGGATCTGCCGGGAGTGTCCCGATTTCCTGAGCCGGACAGAGAGCAGACAGACATGAATCAGCCTGCGGGCTTTCGCAAGTATACCGTACCATGACTTAAGGAGGATGATTAATCTTGTGACGGGCACTTAAGATATGCATAAAATCACGCATTTTTGCGATACTGAGCTGAGAGCTCCGGTGCCGGATTCCCGGGAGAGCTTCGGGGAGGACAGAAATCGTTCCGGATCCCGTTTTTCAGGCTAGGCTTTGATTACCCGGCACCCTTTTTTAACGAAGGCTATGCCATACTTAAGCACTTCAGGATAGTCTTTCTTTAAATCCTGATCATAACGGTTGATTTCAATTTGCTTCAGAGCTTCCCGGCAAACCTTCTCTGTCTCCAAAGGGGTATCCCTGTCGCATTTCTTGAACTCCAGAATCACAGCTTTCCCGGTTTTGCTGTTTTTAATAATGATGTCAGAAAACCCGTTGCCGCTTTCCCGGTTTGATTCCATGGACATGCGATTTGTTATTGTCATAGACAGAATTCCCAGCATAAAGCCGTGATAAAAGTACTCATATCCGGTGTCTCTGATGCTGATAAAGCTCACCAGCATGTCCTCAATGATATCAGAGGCTTTATCCGCTTCCCCGGCAAAAAAAGCCGCCATGATTTTGCAGGCTTTGTCCAGCCATTCCGGATTGCTTTCACTGAACAGCGTTTTTGCTTTTTCTGAAAAGCACTCCAGAACCTCTTTATTCGGAATTTTCACCACTGCTCTGTATTTTTCCGAGGGGACTGCATCCTTAGCCACCGTAAGATACCCGGTATGCAGCATCAGAGTGGCAAAGGCATCAAAATCTGTATCCGAGGTAATGGCCGGATAGGTGGTGAATTCCCGGAGGGCAATTTCTTCTGTTTTGCCTTCCAGAAGATGCTGAAAACGCTCAATATCCTTTGGCCGGGGATGCTTCATGCAGATTTCGATAATGTCGTTGCCGCTGGAATTGGCCCAGTAGTTTTCCGGCTGGAATACGGCCGGATTGTGTTCAGTATCCAGAGCGCGGGACAGGAATTTAAGAACGCTCCAGGGGCACAGCATGCTGTGTCCGGCAAAATTATAGCCGTCATACCATTCGAGAACATTACGGAGGCGGTTTTCCATGCCGCACTGACTGAGAAGCTTTATGGCTTCATCTTTGGCGAGCCCGATGAATCTGGAATAGGAAGCATCATTAATGCCAAATTCGTCAAAATTGTTGATGTCTGTGAAGATGCTCTGATGGGCGATGCGGAGACAGCCGGTAACATAGCCCATTTCCATGCTGTCGTCTGATTTAAGGGAGCTCCCCAGCATTTCCTTGATTACGTCCAGCATGTCATCGTAATAGCCATTCACCTTGGCTTTCTGCAGGGGAACATCGTATTCATCGATGATTATCACGGTCTTGCATTTGCATTCCTTTGAGAGCATTTCGCTGAGGAAGAAAACAGAACTTGACGCCAGTCTCACAGCCTTGGTCATTACGGTTTTTTTAGTCAGGTCTCTGTTGCCGTCCAGAAAAAAATCAATTCTGCTGGCCAGTGATTTCTTTGCCGCCTTAGATTGTATGTTGCTGGAAAGAAGAAAATTAAATTTTTCAAAAAGAGGACCCAGCACCATATCCAGAAGCCTGTTCATGGCTCCGGCGAAATCTTTCCCCTGGACGGATTTCAGGGAAATACTGATAACCGGGAAGCGTCCCATGTATTCATCACAGAAGGCTTTGTTCTTATAGATGGCCAGATCCTTAAAGAGCCTTTCAGGCCGGCTTCTGTCCTCCGGATGCTGGTAATTCATTTCCAAAAAGGAGGCCAGCATGCTCATGGAAAGAGTTTTTCCGAATCTCCGGGGCCTCAGGAGCAATGTAACCTTGGAACGCTGTACCAGGTCTTCAAGATAGGAGGTTTTGTCAATATACACCAGTTTTTTGGTTCTGAGTTCCTCAAAGTTTTCAATACCGACTGCAAAATTCCGGTATGTCAGTGATTCAGTCATATCCTGTTCCTTAAAAGCATAAACTTTATGACAACAAATGATGTTCTTTGCGCGATTCAAGACGAACCGGGAAGAGATAAGCATCTGGAGTGATTTTACCCGGCGAATCCGTTATTTGTTCTGCCTCTCCGTATTCAGGAAGTTTAGCACATATGTTCC
>NZ_JBGVBR010000334.1:0-12256 GCF_045225735.1 Succinimonas sp.
AGTTGTTTTAGGTCAGACTCGAATTAAGCAGTTTCCAGTCTGAATAAGTCTCAGAAGAATTACATTTTATTTTGAGACAGTTCCTTAGGGAGTATCCTGTCCTTCAATTCTTCAAGGAACATTCATTTTGAAACAGATTTACCATACTTACCCCTTCATCAGTTACTTTGACCCTTTTTCAGAATCATGACGGACAAGCTGCAGGATACAGAAGAATTCGAAATCAACGGAATGTTTTCATCCTGAAGCAGCCCCGAAGCATAGAAAAGCAACGCTGAAATTATCGTCACTGTCAAAAACGAAGTGCTGCAGCGGTAAAATCAGACAGTAATGCAAAGCGGTTTTCCCAAAGCATTAAAACAGTCTGCCAGAGCATTAAGCCCCGTAGTTTTTCTGAAGCTCATGATGCTGTTAAGCCTCTGATTGCTGACATCAAGTCTTCTGGCAAGCTCAGACGGTCTTACCATCAAATCAGTCATGGTATTTCTGAGCATAATCTTCAAGGCGGTGTCATAGCCGACATCAACAATAAACCGGCTGCCATCATCAATTACAGCAGGAACAGGGATTCTTTTCTTAAATTCCACAAGACCTTCAATATAGTCATAGATAACCTCCCTTGCCATCATGCGGGCTTCTTCCATGTTACGTCCCTGACTTAAAGCTCCTTCCCACCCACTGCCGTCGATGCTGACAATGAAAAGCCGGTTCCCCTTTCTGATATTGGCGGAATACTTCAGATAGTCGTTAATGTTCATTTTCTATATAGTCCCCTTTGGAAAAAAGCCTCATTTTCGAGGCTTGTTCTGATCGCATTTTGGATTGTCTGATAATGACTTTTAGCTTATTATTGTCAATCTCTCAATGATGCGGCATGGTGAGTATGTGTCCGCTCTTGCTTATCTATCAAACACTTATTATTGTGTTTCATACTTTTTGCGGGTCTTACTCCGCTATTCATGCGCGTACCGCTTTCTCAAGGTCTCGCTTTTTGAATCTCCCTTTCTCCTGCAGTTAAAAGCGTTATTGACCTTTGAGTATTGTTATAAAGCAATTTGTTTATAAATAAAGCAATGTCTATACAAAAGTGTGATTTGTTTGCTAATTGTCAAAAAGTCTCGATACTGATCTTGATTTTCAAAAGGAATACGGTACAATAGCTCCCAATCGTGCCTGTTCCTCTGCAACGAAGCTTCGTGCATTGTTGTCATGTGCAGGCCATCATCGTCACAGAACCTTCCCATGTGTAATACAAATCCTCCTCCACTTCCTTCCCAAACCGTTTCAGACATATAGTAAACAGATTCAAATTTTGCAAGATAGAGGTATGGTATTTTCTGATCTTCACTATGCCCAAAAGAAACTTGCAGAAGTTAGCTATTATAGATTGAGTGGTTTTTGGTATATATTTAGAGAAATTGCAAAAGATAGTAATGGCAACATAATTTACCACTCATCTAATAATAAAATTCCAAAACGACTTGATAGATTTATTCCAAATACGGAATTTAAAAATGTTTTTGATTTATATCTTTTTGATAAAACTCTTCGTTTGCTTATGCTAGATGCTTTAGAACGTATAGAAGTTTTTATCAGATCGTTAATTGCCTATGAAATGGGAAAGTCTGATCCTTTGGTTTACAAAGAAGATAAATATATTGATAGTAAATTCTTATTAAATAGCAATAACACAACATCAGCTTGGGATAGATGGGTTTCAGATAATCAGAACCATATTGATAGATCATATGAGGATTGTATTATTTGGCATCATAACTTAAATCGTGAAATACCCATATGGGTTGTAACGGAAGTGTGGGACTTCGGTTTGATGTCCAGATATTTCTCTATGCTGAGACGAAAATACAAAAATAAAATTTGTGGAAGAATTGATAGAAATCTTACGCCAGATATACTTAATAATTGGTTGAGGGAACTTAATATTTTGAGAAATAGGTGTGCCCATCATACAAGGATATGGAATCAGGTGTCGCATACTTGTTTGAGCATCCCACAGATAGATTATTTTAAAAAGATTAGTTTGCAGAGACAGTCTCTAAATAGAATGAGTGGTAATATTGCTATTCTTTGGTTTCTTGTGAATAAAATGGGCTCTTCTTCAACATGGCTTGATAGAATATCAGAATTGTTAAAATCACAAACTGAAAAATCGTATTTTTCGATAAAACCTATGGGATTTACTGATAATTGGCAAGAAGAAATTTTACGATTTAAAAATGCAGTATTATAAAACAGCAGAAGCAATTATTGAATAGCTGGAAAGGGAAGGCCCTTCACTGCGGTTCGCTGGCTACAGAGATCCTGAAGCACTGGGGGGCTCTGTTTAATTCCGTGCAGTGAGGCATCTTCGGATAGACTGACTGCTGGATATAGATGGCGTATAGTGCAGGTGCCACTCAGTTACAGAAAACAGCATCACGGAAGGCAGAGTATAACTGAATATCAGGGTATCGCCCATGCTGATCAGCGTCAGGGTTAAGAGACCGGAAGGGACAAAGCTTTTCAAGCGGAATGACAGCAGGTATGTCTACCATGTCGTAAGCTCGGTCTATGTTCCGGAAAAGAAGTACAACAGAGATGTAAAGAAATGCATCGGGAAGCTCTGCGATGATGACAGCTCTTTCATGTGGCCCAACGAGAATTTTGAGCGGTATTATCCCGGCATTATTGCCAGGGCCGCAATGCTCCCCGAACCGCCGATGCTGTCAGATACCCTGACAATCGGAACGTATGCCGTTCTCCGGCATATTGCGAACCAGGAAGGCCTGACGCGGATTCTGGAAAACGTTTATGGCGCGAAGGATGCCGGAAGGATCTTTGACGCCATGCAGTATCTCATCACTGCTCAGCCGGCATCCTTTGTTCCCGGCGAGTCCTTCTGGCGCCGCCGCGTTACGGAAAGCGGTGAGCCATTAAGCGATGCTGCGCTGCGGAAGCTTTTAAAGGAAGCCGCGGACGAAGACAAGCGCCATGAAATGCTCCGGGAGTGGCAGAAAGCCCATAGCGGCAATGCGGACATGATTTACCTTGGATTCATCAGGGCGGGATGTTCAGGAGCGGGAGAAAGCGCCCCGGCCGGATGGGGATCGTTCGAAGAGGATAACCTGAGACCGGAGATTAATCTCGCGCTTGCGGTAAGCGGGAAGGAGGCCGTTCCGCTGGACTGGGAGGCTTGTCCCGGCAGCATTGAAGATATGAACGCCTGCGCCGCCATGCTGCAAAGGATCTCTGATTGCGGCTGCCGTAACCCGGGATTCCTGCTTGACCGGGAATGCTGCGCCGAGTCTGTTTTCAGGCAGCTTGATGACCGGGGCGATGATTTCATAATGAGGGCCCGGGAGGACATGGCATTTATCCGCGATCTTATTTCAGAGCATGCGGAAAAGCTTAAAAACGATCCCTCCCTCTTCATTGCCGGTCATGACGTTTCCGGCATCACGGCAAGGCGCTCCCTGTTCGGCCGGGAACGGTGTTTTCATGTGTATTATGATGATGTCAGAGGGAGCCTCGGCCGCCGGCAATTCCAGTCCCGGATTGCCGCTCTTAAGGAAAATCTTGACAGTCTGGTGAATACGAGACTCCCGGAGAATGCCCGTCTTTCGGAATACGCTCCCTGGTTTCAGCTGGAAATCGCGGAAATCCCGGAACCGGAAAAACAGATCGGCAAGGATAACGGCAGGGATTACAGCAAGGACCAAAAAATCAGGCTGCTTGCCGGGTATGCTCTTAAAGAGGAAGCGGTCAGAAAGAAGCTGGATTCCTATGGCTTCTTCTGCATCGTGACCGCAAAGGAAGAGGATGCCGGCAAAGTCCTGGATATTTGCCGCGGCCAGGACAGTCTCGCCGGGTTCATAAGAAGCATCAGCCGGAGCATGGATTTTGAAACCCCGGCCGGCTGTTCCATCCATGCCCGTGAAGCTCTTTCAGGCAAGCTTCATCTCATGTTTCTTTCCGCCATCCTGTGGCAGCGGCTCACGGAGATCGGAAGAAGAATTCAGGCGGAAACTGAAAGTCCCTCCGGCTTCGCGGCTCCCGAAATAATTAATGATCTGGAGATGATTGAATGCTCCCGCGCATCCCAAAACGCTTACATAAGGAGATACGCATTAACCCTCAGACAAAAGACCGTCCTGAAGGCTCTGGGGCTGTCTGAACAAAGCATCGACCGCGAAATATCATCCTTCACTCTGAAAATTGCCGGAAATCCCGCTGTAAGCTGAACTGCCTTTTGTCTGTTCCTGATCCCGGCATTTTGTCTTTTTTCCCCCGGTATTCCTTCCTCCGGCGCTTTATTTTTGCCGGCTCCGTTCCTCCAAAACCCCAAAAAATCCCCAAAAACACTGTCCGGCCCGCGGGAGTTTGTAATCAGGCGGGACGGTATTCACAATCCGGAAAACCAGTTTTATCAGCGGTGTGACGCAGGTTGCTATTTACGGCGTCCCTTTCCTTAAAACGTCCGTGTTATGGTAAGATGTATGCTGTCGGGATATATCGATAATAATTATTATACTTATTACAGCCTGTTACGGATTCTTCTTGTGAAACGCCGGCGGATCTGCCGGTTTCTGAGTTTTTATGAAATTAATGCGGTTTCCGGCGCTCCCGGCGCAGCGGGGCAGGAGCCGTTTTTTGGGAGCAGGGGTTTTTATGACCGGCAAATACAAAATATCCCGGGGACACAGCCGCATACTCGGTTCTACGGTGGAGCAGGGCGGAGTAAATTTTGCGATCTGGTGTCCGCCGGCCACTGAAATGGAGCTTCTCCTGTTCAAGGATGTGGATGATGCCAATCCGGACTCTATAATACTTAAATCCGCGGAGTATAAAAGCCATTATTACTGGCATGTCTTTGTGCATGGCGTCACCGACCGGCAGCTTTACGGCTGGCGGGTTAAAAAGGTGCCCGACAGCAAGCCCGGCACCGTGTTCGATCCCCTGAAGGTGCTTTTGGATCCCTATGCCCGGCGGATCGTTTTCCCGCAGAACTACAACCGCACTCTGAGCCGTTACGTGGGTTCCAACCTGCATTTCTGCGCCAAGAGCGCGGTTATTGACATGAGCCTCTATAACTGGGGCCGCGAAGAAAAGCGTCCCCTGCATCCCATGAAATCCAGCATTATCTATGAGATGCACGTGGCCGGCTTTACCCGAAACCCCAATTCCGGACTCCCCGATAATATCCGGGGCACCTATGCCGGCATTATTTCCAAGATTGACTATCTGAAATCCTTGGGCATCACCGCCGTGGAGCTTCTCCCGGTATTCCAGTTTGACAGCCTGGACGCCCAGCCCGGCAAGTGCAACTACTGGGGCTATTCCCCCATGAGCTTTTTTGCGGTGCACGGGGACTACGCCTCCCGAAACGACATCTACGGTCCCATTGACGAATTCCGGGACATGGTCAAGGCTCTCCATAAGGCCGGCATCGAGGTTTTTCTGGACGTGGTCTACAACCATACCTCCGAGGGCGATGCCTCGGGGCCGGTTTATTCCTACAAGGGGCTGGACAATTCCTCCTACTACATTCTGGATCCCGACAATCCCGAAGCCTACCGCAACTATACCGGCTGCGGCAATACCGTGAATGCCAGCAATCCCATGGTGAAGCAGCTTATCAAGGACAGTCTGCATTTCTGGACCGAGGACATGCATGTGGACGGCTTCCGCTTCGACCTGGCCTGCGTGCTGTCCCGGGATTCCACCGGTCAGCCCCTGAGCGATCCCCCCACCACTTTGGCCATTGACTGCGACAACCGGCTTTCCGACGTGAAGCTCATCGCCGAGCCCTGGGATGCCGGAGGACTTTATCAGGTGGGAGCCATGGCCGGCAGCCGCTGGCGGGAATGGAACGGGCAGTTCCGGGACGATCTCCGCTGCTTCCTCCGGGGCGATAACGGCATGATTTCCCGTTTCGTAAACCGCATTCTGGGAAGTCCCGATATTTACAAGGAGAAATATGACGATCCCCAGAAGAGCGTGAACTTTATCACCTGTCATGACGGCTTCACCCTCTGGGATCTGGTGTCCTATAACGAAAAGCACAACGAGGCCAACGGCGAGGGCAACCGGGACGGCAATGACTACAATTTCAGCTATAACTACGGCGTTGAAGGCGAAACCGCCGATCCCCGGATCCGGGCGGTGCGGCTCAGACAGGCCAAGAATTTCATGCTGCTTAATCTGATGTCCATGGGCACTCCCATGATTCTCATGGGAGACGAGGTGCTCAGAACCCAGCACGGCAACAACAACGCCTACTGTCAGGACACGGAGATGAGCTACCTGAACTGGCTGCCGGGCAAGGATGCGGAGGAGATGCTCCGCTTCACCAAGGTGCTCCTGTCCTACCGCTGCCGCCGCGGCAGAAAACGGCGCGATTCGGGCCGTGATTTTGAGTCGCTGCAGGAGGCCATTGCCAACAATTCCATTACGTGGCACGGCGTGGAGCCCTTCAAGCCGGACTGGAGCCATACCTCCCACAGCATCGGCCTTACGGTGTATTCCGAGACCCGGGGACTCTGGTATTACGTGTTCATCAATGCCTACTGGGAGGGACTTCACATCAAGATCCCTTCGGTGCCCCACGGCGAGAAGCAGAAGTGGTTCCGGGTAATTGATACCTATTTGTCGCCTCCCGATGATATCTATTCGGAAAAGGATGAGTATTTCCCCATCGGACACAACTATTATCTGGGAAGCCGCTCCATTCTGGTGCTGGTGGCTCCCGGCCGGCAGAGATAGGGGCCCGATCCCCGGGGTTTCAGGCAGGGCGGCGGTCTAATTCTCCGCGCCTGACGGCGGCCGGTTATATCTTTTGCGTGTTTGGCGGGTTTTGGGTAAAATACCCGCTGTCCGGGATGCCTGAAGGAGGGCGGAGCACGGATTTGACGCAGCGGGCAATCAATGCCGGGGCAGCGCCGGCAACGAGAAATCTTATTTTTCCAGTCAGAGGGACAAGACATAATGTTAGGCTATGACTATGACAATGACGCGAGTTCGTCTGGCGTACTGGACGATAAAATTGAAAAGCTCACCAGCGAGCTTCATGATGCCCGGCAGAAGATCGACAAGCTGCAGCAGTTCAATCATGATCTGGATCGCGAGCTCGCAGACACCGGCGCAGAGTTAGCCTCCACCATTATCAAGCTGAACGAGGTGACCCGCCGGCTGGAAAACAGCGAGGACGAAAGAAAAAGCCTCATCATGGAGCTGGACGGACTTAACGATCAGCTGGAAAAGCATGAGCAGTTTATGAAGAGTCTGGTGAAGATCCTTAAAAGCAGTCATAACATGGGCTGATCGGGACAAAACCGTTCGGGATCTGAGTTCTTATCGGGAGAAGGCCGGGGCATGGTGTCCGGCCTTTTCTGTTTCTGCGGTCTTCGGCGGCGCCGTCCGAAGGATTAAAAGTCGTCAATGGCCGAGTGATCCTGGGGCTCGATTACAGTGACGCTTTCGAGCTTCATATCCTGAGGAACCCCTTTAGGAATCCCGGGCTCGTTTTTCACGCCCTTCGCAGGGTCAATGACATGAACTATTTCAAAGCCTTTCAGCCGGTAGCCGCCGCCGGCGCCATTGTCATGGCTGGACAGGTGCCTGAGGTCAGTAAGACCGTCAAAGTTGCTTTCGGGGCCGCCATTCAGTCTGACGACAGTTCTGATTTCCAGGGTGCCGTCATCTCTCTTTCTGATGGAATTATCGACTCCGACAGTGAGACGAAGCCTGTTTTCTGACTCCGCCGACAGTTTAGCTAATTCCGGTAACAGGGGATGGATGCGATCCTCCTGTTTTACATCGGAATTGCTGATGTTTTTGACGAACAGGTTGGAAATTCCGCCCTGCATCATGAAAGAGGATACAAAACCCCGGAACTGTTCCGGAACTATTTTGTTAAAGGCCTTCTCCGCATCTTTTTTGACCTTGTCATTGTCCTGGAAATTGCCGAACTCGGCGCCCTCGATCTTGATTGAACTCAGCGAGTCTCTCAGGAATACCGTGTGAATGGTGGTGGACGTAACGTTATTTTTTGAGGAATTCAGTTCATAGTCATAGCTGTTGCTGATAGCCTCTTTTGTTAAGGTATTCTGCACCGCTCTGGTAAGATGCTCTTCGGTCATGGCATCTGCCGACAGGAGTTTTTTGAATAATTCATCATTCTTTATCGTGTCGGTTACCTCGGTGATGATTCCTTTGTAATTTGTCATGGGATCCATTTCATTATAGGCAATACTGCAAAAAACCAGATCCCTGATCATCATTCTGGCGAGTTTCTGAGCCTGAGGGCCGTCAAGATTCAGGCTGCTGACGGCCTTGTCCAGTTTTTCATTAAAGCTCTTATTCTCCTTCAGAACCGCCAGCTTCACAATCATGTTTGCGGCTTCTTTCATTTCCGGAGCGGGCGTCGCATTCGGGTCTATTACGGCAGCGTGGTTATTGCCGGTTCTCATATGGTCTCTGATTTCCTTCAGGAAGGCATCGGCAAAGTTTAATTTAAGCTCCAGCCTGCTTTTAAGTTCCGGAGACATTTTTGCGGACATGCTGTTAATGCTGTTCTTAAAAGCAGTGGTAAGACCGCTGAGAGCGGGGAGATTTTCGGGTTTGATGCTGACACAGGTGTAACCGTTATTGACGGCGCAGGAGAGGGGGAGAGCATGGCCCAGATGGGAGAAGAACTCCTTCATCTTTTCAGCCGTTTCAGCATTGGCGGTCTCAGGGGAAATGCCGGTTACCGACTGGAAGAGATCAGTTAGCTTGTTCATGCCCTCTATGGTCTGGAGGGGGTTATTTGACATGAGATCCTGAATGGCTGTCATCTGGGTGAAGAGAGCCCTGAAAATGCCCTCATACTGCCGGAGAGCCTCAGGGGTGATTTCCCTGGTGCCATGGCTGCTTAAGTGGTCAAAAACCTGTAAAAGCTGAGTATCGTTCAGCTTGGGCAGGGCGTTTTTGACAGCGGCAAGATCTTTTATGGCGTTTTCGGTAATGTCGCGCTTATAGCCGCCGCTCAGGCCTCTTACGATGTTTTCCAGCTGCATATCGGTAAAATCTGAAAATTCTTCCCTGAGCTTTGCCATGGCGCCCTGGTAGCGGAAATCCGGATCCTTTTCGGCATAGGCCCTGGCATCATCCGCTTCCTTAAGATCCGCGGTTTGGGACAAAGCGCCGTTTTCCCCGAAAATCTTTGTCATAAAGCCATTGTCCGTATTGGCATCTCCGGAAGGGAATGCGCCGAGACGGTTATAGATTTCCCCAAGCTTCCGGGCGGTTTCCGAGACGTCCTTGCCGGAGGCAAGAGCCTGTTCCGCAAAGGCGGACATCCGGTTATTGATTGCGGCAAAGATGTCCTCCAGAAGCTGGTTTATTCTGGCCTGGGAGTTTTTGATGCTGGGTTCGGTCATCAGGGTTTTCAGGGCGGCAGCCTTCTCCTCCATATTGAGGCAGGCAAAGTCCTCCGGATGGGCGGCAATGCGGGATAACACGGCATAGCTCAGGCGTTCGTTCTTGCCGGGGTTATTGGTGCCGGCGTATTTATCGATGAATTCCGCCGGAGTCAGCACGGAGCCCCTGATGCGGATGCCGGCCTTGCCGTCGCTGTTTTTTAAGGCTGAGGACATCAGCTTGACATCCTTAAGGTTTACCTTGTTGTCTTTCCGGCTGAAGAGATCAGTGAGCAGGGCGGAAACCTGTCTTTCCTTCTCCTGACTTGCTTCCGGAGCTGCCTCGGCATTAGCATGGATTTCCGCATTGCTTCCGGCGTCAATGTTTTTAGCCAGAGCTTCTCTGAGTGCGGCGTTAAAGGAAGCATTGCGCTGGAGGAAGGGCACCTTGTCAAACTGCCGCTGCTGCTCCTTGTACTGGGAGTTAAAGAGCCCCTTGAAAAACCGGTAAACGCAGTTATCCCGTCTTCTGGGCGGATTGACCACCACAAGATCGCCGCGGGAACTGAGAGAAAATACGCCCTCCTGATCCATGAGATTCCTGATGCCGGCGCTCATGGTATTTTTGATGTTCTCGTTCTCGAAATTAAACCGCTCAAGATCAGCGGCCTTCAAAGCGCCCGGATTAATATGGTCGGTCATGGCGAGCATCCTCTTATTGCGGAAGGCCGGGGAAATTGTTTCCGGGGCTCTTCCTTTGCGGGGTATTCAGCAGTATTTGCCGCTCAGGCTGATATTCCCATTATAGCCTGTCTGTTTTGAAAACGTTTTACCGCCGAAAAGGTGACAAAGCTTCTCTTGCCAGAGGATCCCTCCGGAGGACGCGTGAGACCAGGAGAGGAGTTTTCCGGGGCGGGATTAAAAATCCAGATCCGCGGGCGGCAGGGCATCCTTTACCGTGAGGCTTTCAAGCTTCATCTCCTGGGGAATTCCCTTCTCGTCTGCCACTCCGGCCTTAAGATCAATGGTATGCACCATTTCAAAGGTTTTCAGCCGGTAGGCGTCATTGTTTTCATTAGACAGGTACGTCAGGTTCTTAATGCCGTGAAAGTTCCGGCCGGGGGCGCCGTTCAGAGTTATGACAGTTCTGATTTCCAGGATATCGTCTTTTCTCCTGTTTATGGCAAGCTGCGCGTCGACAGAGATCTGAAGGCGGCTTTTTGACTGCTCCGTCAGATTTGTGCTGTCCGGTATCAGAGGATGGATGCGATCCTGCGGCGCGACGTCGATATCGTAAATGTTATGGTAGAGAATGTTGGGGATCCCGGTCTGCATCATGAAGGTGGATACAAAGCCCCGGAACTTTTCGGGAACGATACTGCTGAAGGCCTCCGCCGCGCCGGCCTTGCGGTTGCTGTCTCCCTGGAATTTGTCGAGATCGGTGTCCCCGATTTTGATATTCGGCCCCAGGATATCTCTCAGGAAGGCGCTGTGAATGGCGGTGGGAGTAACGGCCTTTTGCGGGGACTCCAGCTGTTCCTCGTATCTCCGGCTGATTATTTCCTTTGATGCTATCTTATTCACCACGGTCTTCAGATGATCCGGGGGCATGGAGTCTAAAGACAGGAGCTTCAGGAATGCTTCATCATCCTTTATTTTGCCGGTGACATCGGTGATGACGTTTTCGTAATGCGCCATGGGGTCTTTGTCTTTGGCAAGCCCGCAAAAGACCAGATCCCTTATCATCAGCCGGGCAACGTCCCGGGAGCGGGCGTCCTTCATGTTAAGTTCGTTCACCGCCTGATCCAGTTTTTCGTTAAAGCCCTTATCCTCCTTCAGAATCGCGAGCCTTACCGCCTGATCCGCAGTCTCCTTCATTTTCGGAGCGGGCTCCGCATCCGGGTCGATGATCCCGGTGTGGTTGCTGCCGGTTCTCATATGATCTCTGATTTCATTCAGGAAGGCCTCGGCAAAGCTTAATTTATGCTCAAGACTGCTCTTAAACTCCGGAGACATGCTGGCAGAAAAGGTGTTCAGGCTGTTTTTAAAAGCGGTTTTAAGGCCGCTGAGAGCAGTGAGCTCCTCGGGCTTGACGCCGGCATGGGAGAAAACCATGCTGTTTCCGGAGCAGGCGAGGGAGAGTACGTGCCCCGTATGAGAGAAAAACTCCTTCATCTGTCCGGCCATTTCAGTTTTGTCAGCAGCAGCGGCCATGCCGGTAACCTGCCGGAGGAGATCGGAAAGCCTCGCAATGCCCCGCATGGCCTGGAGGGGATTATGAGATTCCAGATCCCTGATGGCCAGCAGAAGATAGCGCTGGGCTTTGAAAATGTCCGCATACTGCTTCAGGGCCTCAGGGGTGATCTCTTTTGTTCCGTGGCTGCTTAAATGGTCAAAAACCTGCAAAAGCTGAGTTTCTTTCAGCTGGGGGAGGGCGTTTTTGATATTGACAAACTGCGTTATGGCGTCATCGGAAATGTCCTTCTGGTAGCTCCCGCTGAGGCTCCTTACGATCTCTCCCAGCTGCTTGTCAGTGAGATCAGGCAATTGCTCTTTGATCTTTGTCATGGCGCCGCTGCAGCGGAACCCCGGATCCGTTCTGGCATAGGACTGCGCATCCTCGGCCTTCTCCAGATTGCTGATTTTGGAGAGAGCGCCGTTCTCCCCGAAAATCTTCGTCATAAAAGCACGGTCGGTTTTCTGATTTCCGGTGGCCGGGGAACAGAGCCTGTCATAGATATCCGCAAGCTTCCGGGCGACGGCATTGGCATCCTTGCCGGAGGAAAGAGCATTTTCCGCAAAGGCTGACATCTTGTCATTGATTTCAGCCATGATGTCCTGAAGAAGCTGGTTAATTT
>NZ_JBGVBR010000335.1:0-4911 GCF_045225735.1 Succinimonas sp.
ACCTTTACCCCGCTGTACGGTCTTACCCATGGGATTAAAATGCCGGTAATGCGGAAATTCGTCGACGCTGCCCTGAAAATGGCAAACAGCGACAATCTGCCGGAACTTATTCCGGCAGAATACCTGACGGAATATTCCGGCCGTTCTCTCCTGGAGAGTTTTCTGACTATTCACCATCCGGCCACCTCCGAATCCCTTGCCAGGCTTTCAGATTTCTCCGCGCCGTGCTGCAAAAGAATAATCATTGAAGAGCTGACGGCGCATCAGCTCAGTCTCATCAGACTGCGGGAAATGAACAGTCAGAACAACGGTTTTGCGCTTAAGCCCGTACCGGAGCTCCTGAAAAGATTTATCGCAGCCCTGCCCTTTCAGCCCACCAATGCTCAGAAGCGGGTTACCGAGGAGATTATTCAGGATCTCATGAGCGATATTCCTATGAACCGTTTGGTTCAGGGCGATGTGGGATCAGGCAAAACGCTGGTGGCCGCTATGGCCGCCCTGACTGCCGTGGGTAACGGCTGTCAGGCTGCCATCATGGCTCCCACAGAAATCCTGGCCGAACAGCATGCTGAAAAAATTGCCAAACTGTTTGCCCCTCTGAACATAAAAACAGCCACCCTGCTGGGAAAATACAAGGCGGCGCGAAGAAAAGAGGAGCTCAGACTCATCGAAAGCGGAGAAGCGGGGATCATTATCGGAACCCATGCGATTTTTCAGGAATCGGTGCATTATGCAAACCTGAAGCTAATTATCATCGATGAACAGCATCGTTTCGGCGTAGATCAAAGGCTTAGACTGCGCAGCAAGGCTGAAAAAGACGGTAAAACGCCTCATATGCTGGCCATGACGGCAACCCCCATACCCCGCACGCTGGCCCAGACAATGTATGCTGACATGAAGGTATCGGTGATTGACGAACTTCCTCCTGGCAGAACCCCCATCAAAACCTTTATGCTCTCCATTGATAACAAGCATAAGCTGATCCCAAAAATCATGGAAAACTGCCGGAAACACCTGCAGGTTTACTGGGTCTGCTGTCTGGTAAACGAATCGGACACTCTGGAGGAATGCCAGGATACTGAAAATGCCAGAGACTATCTTCAGGAAAATCTGCCCGGACTCAGCATTGATATCGTTCACGGACAGATGAAGCCCTCCGAAAAAGAAGAAGCCATGATCAGATTCAAGAACGGAGAAACCGACATTCTGGTAGCCACATCCGTAATCGAGGTCGGCGTTGACGTTCCCAATGCTTTTCTTATCGTAATAGAAAACGCAGAGCGCTACGGTCTGGCCCAGCTTCATCAGCTGCGCGGCAGAGTGGGCCGCGGCAAAATCGAATCCTACTGCTGTCTCCTGTGCTCAGGGAACATCAGCCCGGCCGGCATTGAAAGAATGGAAGTGCTAAAGGAAAGCACCGACGGCTTTTACATTGCCGAGAAGGATCTGGAAATCAGAGGGCCCGGAGATCTGATGGGAACCCGGCAGACCGGAGAAATGATTTTCCGGGCGGCGAATCTGTTCCGCGATGAGCCCCTTCTGGAACAGGGAGCCGAAATCGCCGCCGCCATTCACAGCAAGCATCCGGAACTGGAAAGCTCTTTGCTCAAACGCTGGTATCCTGATGGAGAAAAGGCGGGCAAGGCTTAAAATTGCTTCTGAGTTTTTGCGAGGCTCACAATAAACAAACTCTCTGATATACGAAGCCTCTCCGGTAGTGCACAATATCCCCTTGACAAAATCAGCCGGCAACCTATCCGAGAATCTACAGGGGGAGATTGTTCATGAAAAACATGCTTAATCTGAGACAGTCAGTAACTCAGACCCTTGCAATGACTCCTCAGCTGCAGCAGGCTATTCGGCTTTTGCAGCTTTCTCAGCAGGAACTTGAAATAGAAATTCAGGAAACTCTGGACAGAAATCCCCTTTTGGAAACAGAAGATTCCGCAGAATCCGCCACCACCTCTTTGGACGCCATCACTGAACAGCAAAGCAGCCAGGAAAAACAGGATGATGATTCCTTCGGCGCTGACAAGCCGGTAACCAGCGATGACGTGCCATATAATTCCAGTGCTGAATTGAGCTCTTCAAAACAGCTGGAAGGCAGCGGCGATTTTTATGAAAATGAATACAGTGCTGATTTTCCGGCCGAAACGGCTCCTCCGGAAGCCGCAAATGTCTCGGAATCACCATCCTCCGCTGAAATTGACAATCACGAATTCGACACCTGGAATGAGAACTATTCTGCCGGCGTTTCCGCGGGAAAAACCTACGAGGGAGCCGATGATACCTATCAGGGAGAAACTGCCTACGGTCTCAAGGAGCATCTCCTGTGGCAGCTTAACCTTACCAGGGGAACCCCTCAGGAACAATTCATCGGTGAGGTCATCATCGACGGAATAAAGGAATCCGGATATCTTGCCGAATCCAATGAAGATCTGCTTATAGCTGTTCAGAAGCAATATCCCAGTACCACCACCGAAGAAATTGACAGAGTGCTCCGCGTTATTCAGCATTTTGATCCCGTGGGAGTCGCCGGAAGAAATCTTGAAGAAACCCTGCTGACTCAGCTTGATGAATATGATGATACCGAACCTGTCATAATGCTGGCCCGGCAGATAATCAGGGAATATCTGAATCTTCTGGCTGCTAACGATATCAGCGCCCTGCAGAAAAAAACAAAGGTCAAAAATGAGCAATTACTGCGAGAGGCCGTAGGAATCATTAAAAATCTTGAACCGTACCCGGGCCGTACCATCGATCATGAATCAAGGGAGTATATTGTTCCTGATGTGGCAATTGTGCGCAAAAACAATAAATGGGTGGCCGAGCTTAACCCGGCTGCGGTTCCCCGGCTCAAAATCAATGAAACCTACAGTGCCATGATTCAAACGGTAAAATCGCCGGAAGACAGCAAGTATCTGAAATCCCATCTTCAGGAAGCCAACTGGTTTATTCAGAGCCTGAATAAGAGAAATGACACACTGCTCAAGGTAGCCACGTGCATAGCAAATGAGCAGCAGGATTTTTTTGAAAAGGGCCCGCAGGCAATGAAGCCATTGGTGCTCAATGACGTGGCTTCTCAGATCGGCATTCATGAATCTACCGTATCCCGGGTAACCACGGAAAAATACATGTACACCCCCCAGGGTACATTTGAGCTGAAGTACTTTTTTTCCAGCTCGGTTAATACGGAAAACGGCGGTACCTTTTCGTCAACGGCCATACGGGCAAAAATAAAAAAGCTTATTGACGAAGAAGACGTATCCCATCCTCTCAGCGACAGTCAGCTGTCGGAAATCCTGAAAAACGAGGGGATTATGGTAGCCAGACGCACTGTTGCCAAATATCGCGAATCCCTTAACATCGAGTCATCAAATCTCAGAAAAAAATTCTGCTGAGCAATATGACTTCATGGCGGAGTCCCGGTTTTGGAAAGTCTCCGAGGTGTTTATATCCTAAGACAAACTTTCTTTATCTTAGGATACTGTAAATAACAGCATCAGGGCCGTAAGCACTAATGCGGCCTCGTTTCCGGCAAAGCTTCGTCGCTTTCCCTGACTCTCTGTTACCCCGTATCCTGTTTATCTCCTTTTTTGTTCACTTTTTAATCAATAGTACTTAAAAACCATGGATGGTATCACCATTTGCGACTTAAAGACTGGATTTAACAGGTCAGAGACATCTAAAATAAAACTATAACTATGGCGAGGGCCGTAGCTAAAGCTCTGAATCTCGCTTTAAGATTCACCAGACTGAGGAGTTTCTATGCAGATAAATATAACCGGTCATAATATTGAAGTTACCGAAGCGCTGCGTAATTATGTTAACGACAAGATGGATCATATGAAACGTCTTGAAGAGTATGTTAAGTCTGTTAACGTTATCCTTTCCATTGAAAACCTCGTGCATAAGGCTGAAGCCAGAATTGCCGTTAAGGGTGACGATCTTTTTGCTGAAGCCGGTGCCGAAACGATGTATGCCGCCATTGATGCACTTGTGGATAAACTTGAACGCCAGTTAGTAAGGCACAAAGAGAAGTTAACCAAGTAAGCTTTTCGGTAATGTTCGATTTATCATCTATACTTAAGAAAAACGGGGTAATGAGCCCCGTTCTTTGTTACAGCCGCAAAAAAATTTTCGAGATCATTGCTGCTCAGGGAGCCAGTCTGACCGGCCTTAGCAATACGGAAATCATTACCGGACTGAACAGCCGGGAAAAGATAGGCACCACCTATATTCAGAACGGTTTTGCCCTGCCGCACATGATAATTCCCGACAGCGCGGCGGAATCTGCGGTCTTTCTGGTTTTGGAAAATCCCATATCATACGGGCAGATGGAGGATATCAAGGCCGATATTATCTTGGCGCTGTTTCTTCATCAGGATACCGTTGAAGAGGATGCGGATACCATTGAAGAAACGTCCCTGATTCTTTCTGATATCGCCATCACCAAATCCATAAGATCCCTGCGCAACATCCCCAATCAGATTTATCTCCTTATTGTGAATGTCTGCGCCAGGGAAAAATCACCGTAATACCGGAACCGCTGTTTACAGCTCCAGCTGTTTTTCAGCCTCAGTTTCCTCTTCCTTGATAAGATTCTCCGCCTTGGCCCGGACTGCCTTTTCCGCATCCTTGGCGGCAGCCACGGCCGCAGCTTTGTCAGCTGACTGGGTAATCTCTCCATATGCCTTAATGGAGGCGGCAACCTCAGCGCCTACCAGAATTACATACCAGTTAACATATACCCACAGCATCAGAATCGGAACTGCTGCTATGGCGCCGTAAACATTGGCATAGCTGGAAAAATTCACAATATAGAAAGTAAAACCCCTCTTTATGATTTCCTGAGCCAATGCCGCAAGAAAGGCTCCGCAAAGAGCGTGAACAAATTTAACTTTTGTATTC
>NZ_JBGVBR010000336.1:0-4003 GCF_045225735.1 Succinimonas sp.
TTATTTCAAATAATCCTTTTTCCAGCCTGAGCTATTGGAACGCTTGGTCTTTTCATAATCCAAATAGTGTTTTTTGGTAATGTCAATTTTGGCTATCTGATCCTTTAAATCCTTCTTCCGAGCTTCTGCTTCCTTATCCTGAGAATGCATCTCAAGATTAAGCTTAGTCTCAATTTTCTTTTTATGAGCAGAAAATCCCTCCAGCACCAGATCCTTGGGAAGCTTAATGAGTTCCCCCATAATCTCGCTGTAGTTTTCAATTCCGGATTTTACGTTGTACTCATGCTGCTCAGCTCTTTTCTGAATGTTTTCAGATGTTTTATAAAGCTCGGCATTCTCTTCCTTTAAAAATTGCAGCATCTTCAGATTCTGATAGAGATACATGCCTCTTTCGCAGGCTATTTTCACCCAGACCTTGGCAGAATCCTCATCGGCCTTTCTGCGGATCTTGACCATATCCTGCAAGGCCCCTCTGGTGCCAGATATCTCCTTTTTGAGAGAATCATAAAGTCCGGCCTTCTTAAGGGCCTGGCTGATAGACTCCAATCTCTGCAAAGCCTCTTCTGCCGGCACGGATTCCTGAGTTTCCGTATCCGCCACCGAAAGGGCGGCAGGCATTTTTGCTCCCGCTCCCTGACGATGCTTTGGCCAGGCTTTTTTGATCTCGTCTATAGCTTTGTTATCGGTCTGCACCGGGCTTCCCAGAACCAGCCTGAAGCCCATGGTAGGCTTAACATTGGGCTTCATCCCCTTTTCAGCAGAACCCAGATAAAACGGCTCCTCGGTTCGTTTAAAGGACGACAGATCATCCTCCTCTGTCAGGTAGTGGCCGCCTCTTGCGACAAAACCTCCGCTGCGCCCCTGATAATACTCGATATAGTAAACGCTGGTGGTCATTTCCGTTACATTTCCCAGCATATCATAGAGCCCCAGCGGGTTGGGCTCAAGTTTGCCCACCTTCTGAATCTTGCCATGGGATGAGGAAGGCCCGGAAAACCATTCATAGGCCGCCAGTTCTTCATTCTCATCATCATAGGGATACGGATTGTCAAAAACCGTTTTTTCCACAGCATTGCCGCCTCTGGCAGCAAACTCCCATTCCGCCTCGGTTGGCAGCCTGACAAATCCCGGATAGACACCTGCTGTCGGAAGAGAGGATCTTTCGTGTTCGTAAAGATACTGGTTAAGCTTGTCTATAAAGTTCATCGCCTGAAACCAGGAAATTCCAATGGCCGGATAATCGTCAACAGGCCTTTTGATATCCTTTTTGTACTGATCTGAGAGATCCTCTCCGGTTACCGCTTTATACTGACCGGCCGTGATCTCGTAGGCCCCCATATAGTAATAGCGGCTTTGACTGTCCTTAAAGCCTCCTCCGATAACCACTGCGGTAGGAGGGTTTTTATAACCGTCCGAGCCTTCTGAATCCTCGCCCATTTTGAAGCTCTGCCCGTCCAAAGGTCCGGTGCCGCCTTCAACCCGGACTTTTTTAAATACGAAGGAGGTATTACCCGGGCCCTTCAGAGTCAAAGTATCGGGGTCATCCGCCGCCGCGGCAGTTTCGCACAGCAAAAAGGCCGCGCCTAATACCGGGGAAAGCAGGGCTGTCAAAAGCTCCGGCTTTCTGCCTCTCGCAAAAAAACGGCTATTTTCCGTCCGCCGAGAGCCTTTAAATGATAAAGTCATTCTTTATTTCCCCTGAAAATTATTCATCGCGGAGGGATTCCGACGGATCGATATTCATCACCTTTCTTGAGGCAACCAGACCTGATATCGTGGCAACGCCGAAGGCTATCAGATAAGTGGCCGCAAAATGCATATAATCAAGATGGCAGAATTTTTCATTGCCCTGAAGCTGATATGAAAAGCTGTCATTAACAGCATACGCCAGTCCGGCATAAACTCCGAAGCTGATAATAATGCCGCCTGAGGTCAGCATTATAGAGCATACCAGAGGATAAACGCACAAATGAGCTCCGTGCACTCCCAAAAGCCGCAGAATCGCAAGTTCCTTTCTCTTTCTTTCCACATTGGCATAAACATTGGCTATCAGGCAGCAGGCCGCTCCGGCAATGGAGGCGGCGGCAATCATCCAGAAGAGCAGAGCCAGATAGCGATCCAAAGTGAGTATTTCTGAAATCCGATCGGCCTTGCTCACCGTCTTTATTCCTTCTTCCGTGAGCTTTTCCTGAAGCAGTATCACGTCATCCAGACTGGAAGCGTACATTCTGAATCCTGTATACCCCCGTCTTTTAAGGAGGAAGGCCTTTTTTCCGTCCGAGGACAGTCCGTCTGCCAGTTCTCGCTGCGAAAGGAGTCCCAGCTGTCCCAAAAGCTCCGGAGAGGTCAGTATGACATCAGATCCGGCAAGCTCCGGAAGAGGGCGGAATTCAGCGGCAAATTCAATGGCTCTTTCCCGGGGATCTGAGTTTTTCTCGGCTTTGTCATAATTGAAATAGCTTACCTTTACCTGCTGCTTTTTGCCGGACAGCTGGCGGGCAATTTCAGGAGAGGCATAAAAAACACGTTCCTCGCTGCCTTTTCCGAAATCGCACATCCGCTGTTCTCCGGAACACAAGCTGCCGTCATAAACAGCTATTCCGGAAGGAGCTCCGGAAGCGGGTTCTGCCCCCTTATCCGGCGCATCTTCAACCGCAGCAGATAGTAATGGTTCCTGGCCGTCTGGGGAAGATTTAGGGAGAGTTATCCGAAGCTCGTTGTCATTGCCGGAAAGCTCCTCTTCCTCTTCAATGACTTCCTCGGCATCCTTGGAATCAGCAGATTTGCCGAAATCATCATAAAAGCTTTCCACCGGGCTTATATCGGATCTGTTATCACTGTCAGCTAACGGGGCATCAGCCGGCGCCGCACTCTCAGGAAGCACAGGCTCTGCGTCATTTTCGATGACTTTCTCAGCCTCATTCTCTACGTTATTCTCTTCGTCATTTGCAACAACCCTGCTGTCATCAGAAGCTTTATCGGGAGATACAGACTCGAAAACAGCTGTGTCAGCCTCCTGTGATACGGAAGGCTCTGCCGGAGAATTATCAGGCAGAACCTGAACCGCCTGAATCACCGAGGCTTCTTTTACAGAATCGGCATCATTTGCAGTATTTGCAGATACCGGCTCCTCGGCAGGCGTTTCCGCAGGGCGGGGCAGCGTTTTGCGAAAGGCTGTCAGGGATCCCAGATTAAACTCCTTTCCCCCCGCCTCTAAAGTCAAATAAGGATTAGCCGGAATCACCCAGGAATCTCCCCGGCCTCTGAGCTTGTCGGAGAGTATGGCAAGATCGTCCTTTTTGGCCGGCATCCCCACGGCTGACAGTTTGTAAATATAGTAATCACTGCTCAAAAGGGGGTGAATATCCTTAAGATCGTTCCTTTTACCAGTATCGGGGGCAAATACATTTTGAATTTTGACAAACCCCGTATTCTGAACCAGCATCGCCTCTCTTACTGAATCCAGCCGGCGGTCAGTCGCCAGGATCACCTCCGGAACTACCGGGAAGGCCTTGCTGTCAGCCCCTTTCCATCCCAGCTCCGGAACAGCAAATCCGTCCTTGAAGCCCTCTATCTGTTCCAGAAAGCCTCTTTCGATGTAGGCAGCAGCTACCATTCCTGCGGCATCAGGAAGCACTCCTGCCACGGTGAGCTCTCGTTTTTCCCGTACCTTTCCCTGATCCCGGGATACTGTTACGATAACCTTCGTTCCCTTGTCGGCCTGAATTCTGCGGGCCGCCTCCTGAGTCAGCACACAGCTGCCGGAATCAGGAACAGAAACTCCGTAATGAGCCAGCAGAGGATCTCCTTTGGCTGTAGGATACAAATCCAAGGTTTTCTTCAGCTTGCCGCCGGATGCCTGAAATTCCGCGCTGGCAGCCAGTCTTCTGGTGCGCGGGATAACAAAGGATACCAAAGGGTCTTTTCTTTTGCTGTCAAACCAGCCATCTTCATAACGGTTTTCGTTAACTGAAATAATTTCCATGGTGGCCGGATTGCTGAG
>NZ_JBGVBR010000337.1:0-4671 GCF_045225735.1 Succinimonas sp.
CCATGCTGTTACGGCTGCTGTTAGATCTGTTTCTCTGGTAGCTCATATTTTCTCCTGATGAGAGCGCTTTCAGAATTCCGGGAGCAGCTGAAATATCCGGCGGCAGGAAAATATCCGGGGGTGATCACGGGATGTTCGCCGGTATTCCGCTGCCCGGATCTCCCGGGGTTCCTGAGCCGGGAACCTTGGATTTCCGGACTTCCCCCGCTGAGGTAACTTTATTTCAGCCTCTGTAATTCTATCTCATTTTCTGTAATCCCTCTGATAACGGCTGTATTTTTGCTGTCACCCGGGGAAATTTTCTTTCATATTGTTCTGTAGCTATGTTTCATAACTATGCAATTCGCTTCAGGAGGCTTAGATGTTAAGCCTCCGGGGCGAACAACCGGCTCCGGAAAATCTCCGGCCTCTCCGGGAAATCCCGGCTTTCTCTGTCCGGAATTACTGCTTATCCGGGGCGGTATCAGGATGAGATCCTGCGGATGCGGCAGCATCGGCCGGAGGTGTCGCATCTCCCGGAGCGGACGCCTCCTGAGCCAGCTTTTCCAGAGCGAGCTTCCGGTATTCGCAGCTCCGGGGATCATTGAAGGGATTTCCTTTATGATCCTTCATTACGCAGCCCTTGGTACCGTAGCTCTGAGCGCTCTTGTAATCCCCCGCCTCGAAAAGTCTCATGGCGGCATGGCCGCAGGCTCTTCCGACTCTTCCGTCGCACCCCGTCATCCAGATCCCGGTGATCACCCTTTCCTCATCCCGGGGATCCCGGGCGCCGCTGTCTTTGCGGGTTTCCGCGATGAGGCGGCAGACCGGAAAAGCATCTCCGGCGCAGGCCTTCTTAAAATATTCCTCGGCGATGGGGCGATCCTGTTCCGGAGTGCTTTTAGGATCCCCGGGATCCAGGGCTATCAGCCCCCGAACCAGGCAGAATACGGCTTTTCCGTTTTCGCAGATCTTTTCGGTAAAGTAGGCAGATCCCTGAAAGTCGCCGTGCTCCAGCGTCATGAAGGCATCGTAATAATCTCCGAATTCCTTAAGATATTTTTGCCTTTCCTCATATTCCAGACGCTCTGCTTTATCCTGCATCTTCATGACATTCATGAAATGATAGGTTCCCATACAGATAAATATGATGAGAGCGACATAGACACAGTAGACAAGTCTGGCTGATCCTGGTTTCTCAGATTTCATTTTGTTCCTCGGTGTTAAAACGAAGCAAGTTCCGGCCGTATTCGTATTTTGCAGGGATTATCTGGCAAAAGCGTTTTTAATTCTCCGAAAACCCTCGCAGCCCTGGGGATCCCGTTTCCGGCAGAGCTCCCCGTAGATCTCGAGAGCCCGATCCCGTCTTTCCTGCGGGGAGAGCTCCGGAGCATGCTCATAATAGAACCCCAGGCGGTAGCAGGTTCCCGCATCGTCAGCGGCGCAGGCCGTTCGGAGTCCCTCCGGGGTATCGGGAACGTTCTCTGCGTTTCTCCGGGCCCGGGCTTTTGCTTTTTTGGAGCTCGCATTATCATCGCCTCCCTTCCGGAGCCAAATCTGCTCGCGCGCATCCCGGGCCTTCTGGCAGGCCGCCCCCTTGCTGTCGAGACTGCAGGCCTTTTCCATATAGCTTAAAGCCTTGAAGCTCTCCTCTTCCTGCCCTGTCCGGATCAGGAATTCACCATATCTGAGACAATCATCGGCAGATCCCAGATGACAGGCCCGTTGCCAGAGTGCGGCCGCCTCAGCCAGGGCTTTGTCATCGCCTTCGGAATTCCGGTAGATGGTATCGGCGAGATAGCGACAGGCTTCGCCGGATCCCATATCGCAGCCCGTTTTGAAATAATTGATGGCATCTTTCAGTGATGCGGGGCCGATTTTGCCTTCAAGAGCCATGAGACCCTGAACCATGCAGCTTTCACCCACCCCGTTCTGACAGCTGTATTCCAGAAACAGATCGGCCTCGCTGTAGTTACCGGCCTTATATTCCCTGACGCCGGCCATATGGCAGACTGAAGGCTTGATGCAGAGGGCATTGTCGGTCTTATGCGCATTCGCAGGGGTATCTGTATTCGTATCCGTACGGGTATTCGCATGCGTACTCGTATTCGTTCTCGTATGCGTACTCGTATTCGTTCTCGTATGCGTATTCGTATTCGTTCTTGTATAGGCAGTTGTTCTCGTATGGGTATTCGTCTGCGCCGTTTTACTGTCAAAAAAATAGATCGCGCAGAGAAGAGACGCTACGGGCATAACAATTGAAACTGCCACAACCAGGGGACGGATGCATCCTGAAAAGTTGTGGGAGTTTACGGGCGGGCGTCTGTACATGGCATTTCTCTCCTTCCCGGTAACTCCGGGGATGCTGCCAAAAACACGGCTCACCTTCCCGGAGCCGCGGTTCCTGCTTTGAGTTTCTCTTTCCGGAACTATTCTATTGTTTATCCGAGACTATGTCATCCCGGACGGATTCTGAAGCGGCGGGATCTTCCGGAAGAGCGGCCGCGCCGGCCAGTTTTTCCCGGGCCAGCTTCCGGTACTGGCAGCTCCGAGGGTTCATATAGGGATTCCCCCGGGGATCTCTCATGGCGCAGCCCTTGGTTCCGTAGCTCCGGGCCAGCCTGTAATCCCCCGCCTCAAAAAGACGCATTGCCGCATCGCCGCAGGCTAAATCGCTTCCCAGGTCACACCCCGTCATCAGGATTCCGGTGATACCTAAATCTCGCATAATGGTATGGTACTAACAATCGATGCGTACTCCCAGCATATCAAGGAACAGCCTGTCTCTTTCTATTATTTCCGTAGACCACCTCACCGAACGAATCTGCGTTGATACTTCAGTGTTCTCAATCGCATCGTACCAGGAGAGAAGTTCGTGGAGAGACATGCTGTTAAGCCATGTCAGCAATTTTTGCTTCTTGCCGGCCACGGTTTTATCTTTTCCGCTCTTTCTTGAATTTGCAATATCCTGCCGCAGAGCCTGTTTCACCCTCCCGATTTCACTCCATAAACACTCTTCATAGCAGAGCGCTACGAACTGTATTGTTACCTTCCCCATGTAGTTTTCACCGTACCATGAGCGGACATGATTGCCGTCAATGGAATTCTTCTCAGCTCGGAAATGATCCTCAATGTGTTCCCTGCTGATATACTCCTTAAAAGTACGAGTCGTATCAGAGAGCATAGGGCTTGTGCCATATGTCAGAAGAGAGAATATGCCAAAATCTGCTTTGGCTTTGCTTATGGCCTCCTCATTGTATCTGACACGAATATTGTCCCCTTCGCAAGAGATTTCCAGAAAGTCATCAATGACTTTTTTGGCCTTGCGATCCAGTGAATCAACAGGATAACCGGCTTCCAGCTGTTCTCTGATTCCCTTCAGCATGGTGTTGAACTCGGCCGACATCCGGGAACGTTTGGATATGTCGAGGTAAAAATGCAGGTAACAAATCTTCCTGACTGATGGCGGCGGGCAGTCGTTGTCAGCTTTGCCGTAAAAGGTGTGAAATACTCTTTTCGTTATTCCGACAACATAGCCTTCGCTGTCCATGCACAGGCTTGATGATTCAAGCCGCTGACGCTCCCGGTCAAGGCGTTCGCGTACCCATTTCGTGCTGACTTCAACTCTTGAAATAAAGTCGTATTCGGACTTGATAAGTTCATATGCATTTGCATCGCTGTAAAAGCCGTTGTCTGATACCAGGATAATTTTTCTTCCCCCTATAACGGCTTTCATCTGTTCCAGAGTGTTATGGATGGAAATGACATCCGGAACATTTCCCGGCTGCAGCGAAAATGCCAGCGGTTCATGTGTCCTGGAAGCATAGAGATCAAGCCATTTTATCGTGGGCAGACCATCATCGGCTTTATTGAAACCGTATCTGGCGCTGATCTGGTTTTCAGAGTAAGTTGAAACAGTTGAGCCATCAACTGCCACCACGATCTCATCCGGCGGCTGCCGGTCAAACCGAAGCTGAAACAGCTGCTGACGAAATGTCTCATTAGTGCCAAGGTCTTGTGTCAGCCTGTGGCATATATCTCTGGACAGTCCTTCTTCATAGGGGATCGGGTGGGTCAGCTGCCATGTCCTTACACGTGCCAGAGGTTCGTTTGCCGAACACACAAGAAATCTGGCGCAGGAAATAAGCTTTTCCGCAGTGCCCTTGTCCAGGAGACTGCAGATATCCTTTTCTATTCTGGTCTTTTCAGCAATAAAATCCAAAATACGATGAGCCCCAACCCTTTGCCGGGACGCTTTCTCAATTCTTGGGGCTTCCTCAGCTTTTCTCGGCCCGGCAGATTTGTCTGAAGTTTCCTGCCGCGGTTTATCGGCAGAAACGGAATTATCTGCCGCTCCTTTTTTCAGGGAGGATGATTTTTTAGGACGGGTTCTCAGCAAAGTCTGCTGAGGATCGTCATCCTTAACCTTGCCTAACAGGGTGACACCGCCGATTTTGACCATCCGTTTTAGTTCAGGGTCATATCTCTCGGTACGCTCATAGACATAAGAGTACCCGTTCTTTTTGGGCACCTTGTATCGATAAACTGTTGTTTTTCCTGAGACGGGTCTTGGCATATTCTCCCTCCATAACCTAGCACCATATCATTATAAAATGGTATGGTACAAAAGTCAAGTATCAGGAGGGATTATTTTATAAGGTTTTCATATATTTTCAGTTACTTAATGAATGA
>NZ_JBGVBR010000338.1:0-5927 GCF_045225735.1 Succinimonas sp.
CCGGTGTTTTATACAAAAAAGAGATAGATTTTGTAGCCGTCAGACAAAGCGAAAAACTCTATATCCAGGTTTCCGAATATATTGACAATCCGGAAACCTTTGAAAGGGAGTACACCCCGCTTTTATCCATCAGGGATGCTTATCCGAAAATGATCCTTGCCCGGACTCGCCACGAGGAATATCAGTATGAGGGGATCAGGATAATTGATATTGCGGACTGGCTGACCGCAGCATCATGACTCAGCGCTTTTCAGAAACAGAGGCAGAGTTGCAAGCAAGTCTGGGAGATTTGGGTGAACAATTGGGACGCACACTGCCTGCTGCAAAAACATCCTCCCCCGCTGGACTGCGGCAGGCCCAGAACACAGCCAGCCTGAGCAATCAACACAGACAGAGAGAGAAATTAAAGTTTCGAGGAATAATAATTAAGGAAGGAAGACGCCTCCGGCGCTTCCTGTTCAATGATTAAAGGGGCTCCGCCTTTACCCCTGAACTGCATCGTTATTTCAATAAGCGAAGCGCTGACAGCCTCTTGAGGCCGGAATAAGTAGTTTAACAGGTTATACCGGCGGCTTGATGCGTACCTCAGGAATGGGCAACTCGGGCCACACCTAAGCTCAAGGCAAGCGATCTTCCCCAGCACTAGCCCCGAACTGCTGCCAGAAAAAAACGCTTGCGAACCTCACAAGCATTTAATTATCACTCATGATTGCGGGCATTATCCATCAATGCCGTCCCGAAAAACATTCCAGCCAAATCAGCAAGAGACGGTTTCAAATTATCAACCGGCTGATTAAAGGACTTTGCCTGAAAAAACATGAAACTCATTTTTTTAACGCTGGCGGTATTCCAGCCGGCAATTGGCTGATTAAAAGCCTCCGCTTTATAAAACATATTACCCATATCAGTTACATGGGAAACATCCCAATTTTCAACAGGCTGGTTGAAGGCTACAGCCCACCGAAACATCCCATTCATGTTTGAAACGCTGGAAGTGTCCCAGTTATCCACAGGCTGATTGAAGGCTGCTGCTGAATCAAACATGCCGTTCATGCTGGTGACATTGGATGTATCCCAGTCTCCCACCGGCTGATTAAAGGACTCGGCCCTGAAAAACATGAATGCCATACTGGTAACGGCTGAGGTATCCCAGCTGGAAACAGGCTGATTAAAGGATTGCGCATCATGGAACATCCAGCTCATGTTTGAAACTCTGGAGGTATCCCAGTTTCCTACAGGCTGATTGAAGGCTTCTGCCCCATGAAACATCCCTTCCATGTTTGAAACTCTCGAAGTATCCCAATTTCCTATCGGCTGATTGAAGGACTTTGCAAAAAGGAACATATGTCCCATGTCGGCAACCCGGGAAGTATTCCAGTTTCCTATCGGCTGATTGAAGGCTTCTGCTGAATCAAACATGCCGTTCATACTGGTGACATGGGATGTGTCCCAGTCTCCTATCGGCTGATTGAAGGACTTTGCCCTGAAAAACATGCATTCCATACCGGTAACGGCTGAGGTGTCCCAGCCGGAAATGGGCTGATTAAACACATCCGCCCCGGCAAACATCCCCTTCATGTCGGTAATTCCGGAAGTGTCTCTGAGATTAACGCATTCCAATTTGTCAAAATTCATAAAGGCACAGGCCAGACTGCGCACATTAGGGCCAAGTCGCACTTCAAACTCAATGCGCTTCGGAGAAATACCTTCATGCTGCAAAAACGGATTATTGGCAAAACGCTCTTTAACACCCTTAAAAAAAGGATCGGAAAAGTCATCATGTTCTATCAATTCTGCGCATTCATCCAGCGGATAAGCTGCCTGATCAAAGTAATCCCTTTTGGTGAACTCGTAGTTGATGGTAAGCGACTGCAGCCTGTTTTCCGCAATCCTGAGGCGAATATCATCAGTGATATCGTCCGGCGAATTAAGCACGGGATTCAGGATATCGGTATTCTCATCATTCATGACATTACTCATAAAAAAACTCCTCAATACATACGACAGTTCCCTTAAGGTACTGCAAAATAATAACTGCCGAATTTTATGGTTTGGGAAATATCCTGCAGCTCCAATCTCCATGTAACTCACTTTTGGAATGGAACCGCTATACTCGACTACATCTTGATTTCGCGCCAAAATCAGCGTTCCCGGGCGCGCCGTTATCTCCGGAGTCAGCAGACATCACAGCCCCTGAAGACAGGTACGCCCCTTGCGGTTTGAATTCCGATCCACCGCCTGCTGCGTCCGGTAATTGTCCAGGGCCTTGTAGTAGCCGCACTCCATGAGAGCCTCGGCGTGAGTGGGCATGGGATAGTGCCAGCACCCGAAGCCGGAAGCCAGACAGGCGCCGTTGCCGCCGCAGCTGGATTTTTTGCCGGTCTTGGGGTTATAGCCGATCCCCACCTGAACGGAAGCGCCGGAAGCCGCTCTCCCGCTGTAACCGCCGCAGAGACAGTGCACGAGGTCGTTATGGCCCAGGGTTTTAGCAATCAGCATAATTTCCTTTTCCCGCATCCTTTTGGCTTCCCGGAGATTGGCATGGAGATGGCCGCTTTCATCAAAATTGTCCCAGCCGCATTCGCAGCCGAGGTAGGCCACTTCATCCTTGTACCGCGAGGGGCCGAAGGAGCCGTCCATGTAAAGGCACAGCATATCCCGGGATTTCTGCTTCATGGTCTTGGGTGAGCATTTGTTCTTGTAGGAACCCTCGCCCCACTCAATTAGCTCGTTTTCAATGCGCTTCCGATTGTCGATATAGGCCTTGAAGGCCTCCATCTCCGCATCGCAGCCGTTATCCCACAGGGAGGTGAACATCCCGGTTAATCCTTCATGAAGCCGGGTTCCCGCGCCCTTCTTCCGGTTCTGCTCGAAAAGCTGATGGTTGTACCAGCTCCGGAAATTCCTGTCGCAATTGGGATATTCCTCAGTGTTGAGATTCATGAAGTCATCCGCCCAATGCCGGAGCTCATCCTTGAAATCGCTGTTCTTCTTTTCGATATTTTCCCACTGCTCGAACTGGAGTCTCAGGAAATTCAGGGCTTCCTCATCGGAAATCTCATCAGGGTTCAGCTTAATAGAATCATGACCTTCGGGATCGCCGCCCTTCTTCAAAAATCTGACATAGGCATTGGCAACAGTTCTGTTCTTTGAACCGAGAGCTTTCTGGGTGAGTTCGTTCCCCATGGTCTTGCACATGGTCTCCTTGGCCTGCTTAAGCGCCCGGGCGGAATGACCGGGATCCTCCTTCCAGATCCCGCCGAAGGCCTCATTTTTGTTGTCTCCGAAGGTCTTCCAGGCTTTGTAAACCCGCATCACCGAAACATCATTCACAAAACTCCGGGTGGCCTTGGCGGATTCATAGACAAACTTCACCGAAGCTATGCCGATGGCGATCTTGGGATCCAGAGAGAGAATGGCAATGGCGGCATTCATGGCAGTGTCCCCGCTTACAGAACCGTCCGTCATCCCCTCGGCTGCCAGAGCCGAAAGCTGATCAATGGTGCCAGCGCCCTTCTCGGCGGCGTTTCTGATGAATTCGCCCCGGGCCACCCGCTCCCGCTGCTCGGCCACCATCTTGAGATAGTTTTTGGCCATGCCGCTGTTATTGGTAAGCTGTTCATAGAGCTTCCGGTATTCCTTGTCGGGCATGAATATCATCTTGCGGGCGCTGTCGAGATTTTCCAGAAAGGCCACATGCTTCGGATCGCAGGCATCCCGGAGAGATCCGTAAACCCGTTTGTACTCCTCGTCGGACATGGTAAGAAGCTTGCTTTCCAGCGTCTTCTTGTTTTTGGTGATCATCTTGCTGATGCATTCCGAGCTGTCGCAGGCCTTAAGAGCTCCCTTAAGCACCATGGCCAGAGCATTGGCTCCCACCTTGGTCATATCCTTTTCGGAAAGGCCGTCCATAGCGGCGATGCCGTGCCCGTACATCTCCTGCGAAAACACAATCGCATCCCGGATCTTGCCGATATCCGTGGCAAACTGGTAGTTCTGGAGGATTGCGGTGCCGAAATCCATAATGGCGGCATCGAAATTCCCGTCCCGTCCCAGAGTGATATCCAGCCGGGTCTGGGCATTAATAACCTCCCGGAGCTCGTCATGGCACTCCCGGATATCCACCCGGGCCTTGGAAAAACGGTATTCCCCGTAGCCGGGAACCAGGGCTCCCGGTTGGTCAGCGTCCGGATAATACAGCGAATAATCCTGACCGAAGGCCGCGCCCGAGAGATGCTCATCAGGATCCTGTCCCAGCATGCGGTAAAAATTTTCCAGATCGGCATCCGGAGACTCCTTTCCGGCAATATCCGGCACGGCGCAGCCCCGCTGTTCCCGGCCGTAATCAATCACGGCGTACCGGAGCGCATAGAGCTCCTCAGGAGCGGACAGTTCCCGGGCAGCCGGATCCGCCCCGAACCGGAAGGGAATGATGGCGCCGGATGAGGGGGAATTCTCGGAGGGATCCCGATGAAGCGCGGGAACGTAAAATTCCCTGGCAACCCTTTGCGAGAATTTCTTCCGGCTTTCCTCCTCGGTAAGCGTCTTGCCATTCCCCGAAGCCGGCTTTCGGAGATCCTGAAGCAGCTTTTTATCAGCGGCGGCAATTTCCTTTTCGGACAGGATCCGGAGATCCTTCTTCGCCAGAAGCATGCCGTCCTCCTCGTTACTGCTGTAAAGCCGCACCTCATAGTCTCCCGGAGTCATTTCATAGGTGCCGGCAGCAACGGAAAACTTTATATTGTGCGCAATAACGTAGCTGTCGTCCGGGTGCTTTTCAAAAATTTCCTTCGCAGTTCCTGAGGCGTTTTTCGGGACCAGGGCGATAAACGAGGAATCCCGGACTCCGATACGGTTAGTGCCGGTAATGGTTAGCGAGGAATCCGGCTCGATTTCGTCATAGGGAAGATCAATAACGGCTGCGGGAATGTCATAGGGGGACTCCCGAACAATAAAGTCCCGGGAGACCTTCGGAGGATTGTCGCCGCCGCCGTTCATGGTGATAACCGCCGTGTATTCTCCCGCCTCGTAAACAGTGCCGAACCCGTTAAAATTATTGCCGGGATAGCATTCGTACCAGTTATCGATCAGAGGTTTTTCGGCGCCCTTTCTGAAAATTTTCCGGGTGGCGTTCTTCCCCTCCCATTCCGGAGTCCAGTTAAAGATGAAATTAACCCGATCTCCGGCATAAAGCTCTGCGGGAATGATAAGCTCGGGGGCGGCAGGCGCGGCGCTCCGGGGCTTTTTCACCTTGAATTTCAGCAGGGAAACCGCAGGAGAGTTATTCTCTGTCCGCCAGAACGCCTTGCAGGTCCGGCAGCCCCGGTAGAACAGGAGCGCGTAATCCCCCTCCTCCTCCGGAGCCCTCATGGGAAAGCCGAACTCGGGACCGCGAATCTCCCGAATATTTCCGGTTTCCTCAAGCGCCTTGACATCCTTTCGCGGGGTGTTGCCGTCATCCCGGGCCAGGACGATCCAGCCGTCCCCGGGATCCTCATCAAGGCCCAGCACCTCAATGAAGAATTCCTCCTTGGGGGCAAAGACATTCCGGGGAATCGCAAAGCTCACCTCGTCCTCCCCCTCCACCCGAAAACCGTAGCGTGCCAGAAGACTCCGATCGTTTTCATCGTCATTAAAGACTCTGATTTCATAGGAGCCCGGTCTTTCCGGAGCCAGAAGCTGCAGAAAAACCGTCTTTTCCGCGTATTTGAGATCGATGTCATTGATCATGCTCTTAAGAGAGGAGGCGGCATCCGCGGGGACGCCCGCTCCGGTCATCACAATCTGCGCATAGCGGGACAGCTTCGCGTATTCCGGCCTCCGGAGTCTCAGCACGAATTCCTCTCCCGGAGTCAGCACCCCGTCCAGAGGGCCGCCTTCCAGCTCAAAGCCCGGCAGAACGCTTTCGGAGACAGGAACGGGATCGT
>NZ_JBGVBR010000339.1:0-5451 GCF_045225735.1 Succinimonas sp.
CCGGCAAAATCCTCGCAGTTCTCATCCAGGGGCACATCGGAAAGCCGGATGCAGAACATGCGCTTGTCCTGGCCATTTACGGTAACGTCGCGGATATAGCGCTTTTCGTTATCGGGGTTTCCGTCGGTCACGGCTGGAATGACGGAGCGCTGCAGATTGTCAAAAAACTTGAAGTAGCCGCGATCCGGAATCCGGGACGGAATGAGCTCGGCGGTCTTGTCCTTGGTGGCGGCGGCGGCCTTCAGGAAGGCGGGGAATTCCATGTAAACCACGCCGTCCTTGATAAACACGCAGGAATCGTCCTTGTTGTATTCGCCGGCGGTAACCAGAGACTTGACGCCGTTGGCCAGAGCCTCGTTTTCCTTAAAGTGCTCGTCAAACTTCATGCGGCCCACTTCGGAAAGATCGTAGTGGTCAAAATTGAAGAACATTCTGTCCACGAAATCTCTGGCGGTATCCTCGTCCAGTCTGTCGCCGGGACGCATGGTGGCATAGATGCTGTAAAGAGCGTCCTTCTGGGTGATGGTGGGATCGATGGTGATGGTGGAGGAGATGAAGGGACCGTCGTCAACGTTGCTGGTGTAGATGGCCTCGAACTTCTTGATCTTGTTTTCCGCAAGATTCAAAAGCACGTCGGCGGTGATGTTGGTATTCACCTCGGCAATCAGGTTGCCCTGCTTGTCATAGTAGTTGTGAGCCAGCAGCTTATCGAAGAGATATTCCTCGGGAATTTCGATGGCCTTGACCTTGACGCCCTTGGAAACCTCAATGGTATTGGTGATGTCGGCCTTGGCCAGCTGTCTGATGTGGCGCTTGGAGATCTTCTTGTTCTTCTCCACGATGACCTGATCGCCCACCCGGACATCGAAGCTCAGGGTCTGACCGTCGAGTCTTTCGGGGATAACCTCCATCCAGACCTTGCCGTTCTTGAGCTCGAAGAAGGTGGTGTCGAAGAAGGTATTGATGATCTGCTCGTTGTCAAAGCCGTAGGCACGGAGGAGCTGAGTGGCCGGAAGCTTTCTCTTGCGGTCAATGCGGACAAACAGGTTGTCCTTGTGGTCAAACTCGAAGTCCAGCCAGGAGCCCCGGGCGGGAATCACGCGGGCCCCGAAAATGGTACGGCCGGGATAGTTCTTGCCCTTGTCGCTGTCAAAGAAGACGCCGGGAGATCTGTGGAGCTGAGAAACCACCACGCGCTCGGTGCCGTTAATAACGAAGGTGCCGTTTTCCGTCATCAGGGGGATTTCGCCCATGTAGACTTCCTGCTCCTTCACGTTGACCACCTTGTGATCCTTATCCTTCTGGACATAGCGGAGCTTAACCCTGAGGGAGGACTGGTAGGAGGCGCCGCGGATGAGACACTCGCGGACATTGAACTCAGGCTCGTCCAGGCGGAAGGAATCATACTCGAGAACGGCCTGCTCGTTGGCGCTCTCAATGGGGAATACGCTCTTTATGGCATTGGAAAGGCCGCATTCTCCGTTGTGATCCGGAGTGATGAAACGATCGTAGGAATCAACCTGAATGGAAAGCAGGTAAGGCACGTCAATGAACTGCGGTCTCTGACCGAAGCTCTTTCTGATGCGCTTCTTTTCGGTGTTGGATATCTTCATTGAAGCAGATTACTCCATAACGTTTAACAAATAGTTCATGCCGGAAGCCGCGGGCTCCCGGGCGGGTCTGTGACATGTGACACCGGCCGCGCAGAACTGTCGATATCTTTAACAGACAAGTAAAATTTGCCTATTTTATTGCAAAGAATGAGACGTGTGTAAAATAACCGCTTTTTTCAGGTGTCAAATTCCGACTTTGTTTAAATTATGTGAAGTAGTTCACATTTTTAGAAAAAATTACCGGTTAGCAGAGCTCCGGTAAAAACCGCCGGATTCCGGGACAGATCACATTTTTCCGGGAAAAATAACGATTATTCGTGAACACTCGAATCTGCCCCGCCGCTGCCGCCCCGCCCGGATTTGCGGTTCCGGAAACTCGCAAACCCGGCGCGGTTCATTGCCCGCGGATCTGACTGAGACTGAAGAGACGGATCCTTATGACCATCCTTGAAAAGTCTTCCCGGGAGGATCACGCCGGCAGAAGCAAATCCTTGCTTTTCCAGCAAAGCTGTGATACTTTGGTTGGTGCCTTATTTAATTTAGAAACTGTTTAGAAACTGGCGCTGTTATCCGGCATCAGTTTCTTCTTTTTTTTGCCCTGCCGCGCCGATCCCGCTCCCGCCCTGATTTCTCCTCTTATTCTGCCGTTTCATCATCTGACCGCATATTCCGTCAGGTCCTGAGCTTTTTACGAGCCGCCATTTGCGCCCTGTTTACCCCCGCTTTCGTTTCGAGGCGATTCGCTTTGACGAGAGCATGGCAGTTTAATGAATGATCGGCCGCATAACAGAACTTTAAAGCTGATTCGCTGTCAAAATGCAAGGCTACCGGAGTTTTTTCTTGTTTCAGGCAGCTTTGAGATTCTTTCTTGCGGGATAACGGAGAAGTTAAGGAGTCAATTATGAAATGCAAATTCAGCAAATCCGCAGCGCTGATTTTCGGGGCCCTGGCCTTTGCCGCCGCCGGCTGCGGCGGCGGTGATCACCACCACCATCATCATGACGATCCCGAGGATGATGACACTGTTCTGGTGGATCTTCAGGTGATCGACGGCTATCTCGATGATGCCATGGTGTTCATTGACATGAACCGCAACTTTGAATGGGATCGCAATGAACCCCGGGCCTATGCCGATGATTACGGCCTCGTGCATCTCAGTGTCTGGAAGGAGGATCTCCGGAGCCGCGGCGACACCCCGCTTCAGGCGATTGCCGTGTCCCGGAAAGGCGCCCGGGATTACATCTACGACGGCAGAGACGATACCGGGAGCGACATTGTCATGTCCCGCAATATTTTTGTGAACCGGGATATGAATGACGGCGTCTGGTACATTATTTCCCCGTACTCCACCCTTACGGATATCGAACTCAGCGGCACCTCCGCCTTCAATGACTTTCAGGAGTACCGCGACCGGCTGACCAGCATTGCCGGAGAGGCCGGGGCCAGCGAAAAGACCGTCTACGACAGCGTTGACTACAATGTCAGATTCCGCGATGAAAATGACCTCAAAACCGTAGTTGCCGGCGAAGTTCTGGCCAGAAAGGACAAGCTCCCGAAATCCCTGGAGGAGCTCCGGGATCTTATGGAGGCGGTAAGCTGGGGCAGCGATGACTATGACCTTTCCGAATGCCGGGAGCTCACTCAGACTATCGTGGCTCAGGCAGAGAGCGACATGAAGGACAATAACAAGTATTCCGGAAACGATCTCATTGCCACCATCAAGGACGTTCTCGGCAAATCCGAGGCTGAAGCTGATGCCAAAGATGATGAGAAGTCTGACGGCGAAAAGACTGGCGATGAAAAGGCTGACCAGAATGCTGATGAAAAGGCCGATGAAGCTGATGATGCCGCCCGTCCGGTTCTGGTAATCGACAATCGGGGGAATGACTGACCGCTGCGCCGGAACGAAAAACCCGGCACAGGCAGCATTCTCTCTGACAGCGTGAAAGATCTGAATCTCAGCTGAGAGTCAGTTAAAAGCCCCGGCGGCGCAGCGCCCCGCCGGGGTTTTTTATGTCCGATTAAGCCGCGGTCTTATGCGGGCCGGCCGGATCCGGCTTCAGCGCCCCCTGGTGCCCTTGCGGTTCCCGTGCTTGTCCCGGTAGGTGGTTTTGCCCCGGGAGTCGGTTTCCGCGGTGCCCGTGCGATTTCCGTATCTGTCCCGGTAGGTGGTCTTGCCCCGGGAGTCGGTTTCCGAAGTGCCCATGCGGTTCCCGTATTTGTCCCGGTAGGTGGTTTTGCCCCGGGAATCCGTTTCCGCGGTGCCCATGCGGTTCCCGTATCTGTCCCGGTAGACGGTTTTGCCCCGGGAGTCAGTTTCCGCGGTGCCGATGCGGTTTCCGTACTTGTCCCGAATCACCTCCGGAGCCCCCAGGACATCCTGAGAAAAAAGAACCGCCCCGCTAAGCAGCGTTAATGCCAGTAACACCTTCTTCATATCCTGTTCTCCCTGTTTGCTCCGTTCGTTCCTGAAAATTCAGCCCTCTCAGCTGCTGCCGCAGGTCAGCGGCTGCTCTCCCCTGTGCGGTTCCCATGCTGATCCCGGTAGATGGTTCTCCCCCGGGAATCGGTTTCCGCGGTGCCGGTGCGGTTCCCGTACCGATCCCGGTACACGGTTCTCCCCCGGGAATCGGTTTCGGAGGTGCCGGTGCGGTTCCCGTAGCTGTCCCGGTAGACGGTTTTGCCCCGGGAATCCGTTTCCGCGGTGCCGGTGCGGTTCCCGTATTTATCCCGGTATACGGTTTTGCCCCGGGAATCAGTTTCCGCGGTGCCAATGCGATTCCCGTACCTGTCCCGCACGACCTCCGCGGCGGCAGCGGCATCCCCCGCTCCGGAAGAGAAAATGGCGGGGAGAAGCGCCAGCATGGCTGAGAGCATGACTGAATGAATGGCTGCCCGCAGAAAAAAACGTTTCATCTTCTGTCTCCTGAGTTAGCAAATGAAGGCCTGACTCCGTCAGCGGCCGCCGTAGCCGGTGATATTGCCGCTGGCATCCCGGTATGTCCGGTTCCCCTGAGCATCGGTTTCCCCGGTGCCCGTGCGGTTCCCGGCGCTGTCCCGGAATACCATGCGGCCCGCGCCGTCTCTGGTGCCGGTGCCGGTGCGATTCCCCGCGCTGTCCCGGATAACCAGATTCCCCGAGGAATCAACATCAGCCGTGCCCACGCGGTTTCCGGCGCTGTCCCGGAAAACCATATGCCCGGAGGAATCGACATCCGCCGAACCCACCCGGTTTCCGGCATTGTCCCGGTACACCACATGACGCCCCGATGAATCCTTTTCCATAGTGCCGATACGATTCCCGGAGGCATCCCTGAGTACCTCTGTTGCCGCAAATGATGCCGGGAATATCGCAAGGGACAGCAAAATGAACCCTCTAAGAAAAGCCCTGGTAAGTAATCCGTTCATCTCAGATCTCCGTAAATCCCGCTTGGTTCGTCCTCTTCCGATTTTAACACCGGAGCGGGGTAACCGGATATAAATGATGTCGTAGCCTGCAAGTTTGTCAGAGCTTCTGTTATAGTTAATAGCTACTCTGATGTAACACCCCTGAAAATGACTTATCCTGAATACCGGCTCTCTTTCTCATTTTTTGCTTTTCTCAGCTGTTTTCTCCGGAACCTGCCCGGGGTTCGGGGACGAGTCCGGCATTCGTGACCGTATTCGCGGTATTTCCCGGGAAAGCGCCTACAATACATTAAAAGAGCGGGCCAAGATGCTGATAAAACCGGATCTGAACTCCCGGTGCGGCATCTTCATCTCTGCATCTCCCGCCCTTCCTTTCTGTCTCAAACTGCAATCCTTTTTTGCCAAGGTGGTTCCTCATGCTGAAGTCCTT
>NZ_JBGVBR010000340.1:0-2046 GCF_045225735.1 Succinimonas sp.
AGAGATAAAGCAGTCCTGCTTTGTTCATCTTCCGGAAAGCCGTCTCTGATGGTATATCTGACGTTGCAGGATAGAATATCATGCTAATTGCCCGCCGAAGCATTCATAAGTCGTTTTTTAGCAGGCTTTTTATCGCCTTCCGAGCTCTTTTCACCGCCGGAGCCGCCCTTGGCTGCCTCCTCCAGAAGAGCCTTCTCCGCTTCATCAGGGGTTTCCGCTCCCGCCAGCACCACTCCGGTAACCGGTTCCCCGGTGTTTTCCGGAGCCGATGCGGGAGCGTCCTCCGGATCCGGAGCCTCTGCAGATGAAAACTCTTCAGCGGAGCTGTCAGGGGCATCACTGACTTCATCTCCGGATCCCTGAGCAGACTCTGATGCGCCGGCTCCGGCAGCATCATTTCCGGCAGAATCATCAGCAGATGAAGCACTGGAAGAAACAGCATTGGCAGAGAAGGTCGGGATCTCATCCCCGCCATCCCGGGGTCTCACGTCCCGGCAGCTTTTAAGAGCTGCTTGGTAAGCCTGACGGTAGCCCTGAAGCGGCAAAAGATAAGTCCATTCCCGGGAGCCCTGATTAAACCGGATGAGCAAATGCTTTCTGTCCGTGGTATCCATCTCCGCCAGCAATGTCAGCATCACCTCCGAGGGGCCGTTGTAGCCGGTAGGCACAAAAACATAATCCCCGTGCTTTACCACGCCCCGCATCTGGTAGCCGCCCCGGTATTTGCCGGTTTTAGGATCCTTTTCCAGATCCTTCAGTCTGAAGGCGAAGGTAATCACGGCGGGGGCGTCTGGGTTCATAATATCGGTGGTCAGAGCGGGGAGACGCAGCATAAAGGCCGGAAGGGGCCAGGAGTTACGGCAGCCGACGCTCATTTCGAAGGAATCCAGAAACTCCTTGTCCAGATAGGCGGCTTCCACTATTACAGGATTCCCGTCGATCACCGTGGAGTGGGCCACATCGGTACGCCAGCCGGCCTCCGCGGCGCCGGAAAGGAAGAGTCCGGCCAAAAAGCTCAGGCAGAAAGCCCTGCTCCGGGATTTAATGATTCCGTCTCTGGCTGCCTCCGCCATTTTATCCTCCTATGCTATCCCTTAATGCTGTCTCCCAGATCCTTTTTCGCCCTGCTGTTGATTACCAGGGCAAGGTCAGGACTCGCTCACGGCAATGGGGAATTTTTATTTTTGCCGTAGCTGCCTCTGATCTTCCCCTTATCAGAACGTCCTTTGCGGGGTTTGGAATCCTTTTTGCCCTTCGGTCTCCCGCCTTTGGACTTTTCTTTCGGGAGACTCTCATCCCCGGATCTGCCGTCATCAGGGATATCCGAAGCGGTCTTTCCCGGGGGAGATGCGCGCTTTCCCACCTGGTGAGAATTCCGGCGCATCACCGGAAAATCACCGGCCGGTACAGATCTGACAGGATTTTTGGAGTCAGTTCTGCTCCGGTCATTAAACTGGGCCGCAAGGCGTTCCAGGGTATCCTCAGCGATGCCAAATTCACCAAGCAAGGCCTTGGCTTCAGAGGTCAGGATCCCTGCCGCTTCGTATTTGTCCTCCGCCGTATACGTGAGGATCACCTGCTCCATGCTCTGAATCATCTCATCAGCATCGAGCTCCAGTTTCCGGCAGGATTTAGCGATTTCATATCGGATCAGGCTGGAAATAAACCATGGGGCAAACCTGTTCTGTCTTCCTGCGGAGCTGTTTCCCCGGGATGCCGTGTCATTCTGAGATTCCAGGACGGCATACGGCGTCTCTGCGGCATCTCTCATCCGGAAAATACTGATGGCCCGGGCAGGATCGATTCCCTGAGATACCGCAAGGGAGAAAAATCCCAGAGAAGCCAGCGAGTTATCCAGTTCGTCATAACGGACGGTAACCTTTTGTTCCGCGCTTTCTCTGTCAATGCAATCTCTGTCAATAACAATATATTTCTCAAGATCCGGAGGGATGATGACTGCTGTATTCCGGGAAATTGCCTCTTTAGCTTTTCGCGCTGCAGCCTGAATTCTTTCCAGGAGCTTTACTGACCGGAAACTGCCGCGGG
>NZ_JBGVBR010000341.1:0-4263 GCF_045225735.1 Succinimonas sp.
TAGTATTCTCTGGTGAGAGTGAAGGAATTTGCGGCATTCATGAAGAGCGAGCAGTATACCGCCTGACAGAGCTGATATTCCGCTTCCCGGGAAACATCGGTGTGGACAAAGGTCAGAGCGACAGACTTCAGGAGGGAAAGAACCGCCGCAAGGTCATTGTCCAGAGCCAATTCTGAAATTCTGCTCTGGTTCTCGATGCAATTCCAGGGAATATGAGCCTTTTCGAGAGCATGCCTTTCAAACAGCATGCTTATGTAATAATTGGGAGTTTTGACAAAGGTGCCTTTCGTGGGTTTTCCGTAATACTCCGTAACCTCGTCCGCGCTCATCAGTGTCAGAAAACCCATATGGTACAGCAGGGAGATTCCCTGGGACATGTCCAGCCTGGTATTCGGAGAGGTTATTTTAACGGTAACGGGCAAGGCGCATTCCACCGGGCGTTTCTTAAGGAGCTCCGTTGTAAGCTTCTTCTGATTGTGTTCAGTCATCAGGTTCAGGTATCCGGAAAGTCTGGTGTAATCCGCATCATCGCCGGAGGCAAGCCTGAGCTTCGGAATTTTATAGTTTCGAGATCTGAGTTCGCTGATGAAATTCAGGCAAAGCGCGGCGTTGTAAACGGTATCCTTGCAGGTCTTTGCAAAGCGATAACCGGCATAGCGGCATTTCATCACTTCCCGCAGAGCTTCCGGCGTGTGCAGGCATTTACTAAAATCAACTGTCTCTTTAATAAGCTCCAGAACCTCATCATCAGTGAATCCGGCCAAACAGTTTACCTCCGGACGGTCGGACAGTTTTACGGATACAAATCCCGAAACCGCTGTATCCATGGTAACAGGTAGCACTCCGGTTAAAAAAATCCGTTCAATGTTCTTGGACTGGTTAAAGTTACGCAGAACATTGCATAAGGCGCCAATCTCGCCTTCTGCAATGCTTATAAACTCCCGGGGATTACTGCTAAAAATATCGGCTCTTCTGTATTTCGTGTTCTGATCAATTCAAAAACCGATAATGCTTCAGGGAGTTTTTTCATAATAAAACTTTAATGATGGTTAATAATGCGCCGGTCTTGCCGGACAGATGCGTATCCCTGCTGATGCAGTCTGTCGGAAACAGATGCGCGAAAAGCCGGATCTGAAATTTGCGGATTGCGGTATTGAGGAACAGAGCATGGAGACATGGTCTTAACGATCTCCGCGCCGGACTCCTAACCGCCGTTTTCCGCAGTCTCCTGATGTCCTGCCCCGCTCGCTATCAGGAGGAGCTTTTCCTTGCGGGAAAGTCTTTTGAGATGCCACTCCCGGCTCATGGCCTCGCGGCGGGTTTCGTACTCCTCAAAGTACACCAGCTCCGCCGGAAGCCGGGATCTGGTGTACTTCGCCCCCTGCCCGCTGTTATGAGCCCGGAGCCGCCGTTCCAGATCCGGAGTCCAGCCGCAGTAAAGAGTATTGTCGGAGCAGCGGAGGATATAAACGTAGTTCACTTCCCGTCCTTATCCGAACCGGACTTCCCGGCCGCCGCGGCTTTGGCGGCCTTCTCTTTTTGCTCCTGCTCCCGGAGTCCCGGAGCATAAGGAATAATGTGCTTCTTCACGCAGAGGAGCTGCATGGGGAGAGGCAGAGCCCGGGCGTCCAGGGGAATGCCGTTAATGGTTACCATCCACACAAAGGGATTGGCGTCCAGCATTGAAGGCAACACCCATTCCGGACGGGTATAGCTGATCTTCAGCATATCGGTGATAAGCCGCCCCTTGGCGCTGGCCGTGCTTTTGGAAAGCCCGAAGGGAGCCGCGAGCACCTCGGCTGTCATGTGCACGTCCTGGCTTTTATCAAAAATGAAGTTGGCGGAGCCGGCGGCGTACACGATCCCCGCAGCCCAGGTGTTCGCCCGGCCGGAGGTCAGGGGAGAAGGACGCTTCCGGCACAGCTTTTCCAGAATACGGAGGCACAGATCCCGGTACTCCTCGTTCAGATATTTTTCGCAGTACGGCTCGAGAACCGCGGCAATTTCGTCATATTTGCCCTGCATGGCTTTGGGAACTGCCATATTCAACTCCCTGTCTGTTGTCTGCATTTTTTTGCGCTGAACCCGGCACCGGAGATTCGGCCCGGAGATTCGGCATGGCGCCGCATTATCAGAATACCCCGGTTCCGGGGCCTAAGGCGCCGTTCAGTTACCCGGCGTTATAGCCTGCTGAGTCAGGCATGGCAAGATCTAACGGCAAATAACCCTCCGGATCTGCTGCCGGCATCAGAGAAAACACTTCCTCCGGGTTAGCCCCCAGCCCCTTTTCAAAATTGAACATAAATTTCGCAAAAAGGCATGGCGTCTCATTCCTCAGACAACTGAAAATCATGCAAAAAAACTTATAAAATAATCCCTCATGATACTTGACCGGTGCAGAATCCCGCTCTGTCACCAGCTTCGATATCCCCGGGCTCCGAAATCTCTCAGAGTTTTTGTTTGAATTATCTCGGAAAACAGCGGAACGGGAATCACAGCCAGACATGATTCGCGCAGGAACTTTTTCAGGTGCCGGAGTATAATGGCCTCGGGGACGAAACCGGAAAACGGCCGGGCTGTTTTTGGCATCTGCGGTCGCCGGACAATAACCAGAACGGCGCATCGAAGAGCCGCACAGATACAGACGGCACGCCAAACCCTAATGGTAACAGCTTCAGCAATGATAACCTTGAATTGAGACTTAAATTGTCCGGCCCCTGCCGGGCCTCAATCCAGGGGTGAACCGATATGTATGGCTTCTTAGTCATTCCGGGCAGCCCCCTGACGGATTACCATCACCAAAGAAGAGGCAGAAGAGATCTCTGTCTTTTCAGCAAGAGCGGGAAAGCCCGGAACTCCCGGTGCAGCCGGGCAGTTTTACAGAAGGAAAAGCGATATGGGAATCTTTTTGAACCCGAACGAAAAAAACAGCTTTAAAGATCTGCATGAATATGATCTCTTCGTTGATAAAACGGACTTTATTGCAGAAATCGCCAGCAGGATTGATAAGCCGAATAAGCTGGTTGCCTTTACGAAACCCCGGCGTTTCGGAAAAACTGTTACCGCTTACATGCTTGCCAGTTTTTTTTCCAAAGGAGCAAGCAGCAAATCCTTGTTTGCAGGCCTGAAGATATCCCGCTGCGTCATAAAGAAAAAAACAGATGATCAGAAAACCGAGCTTTCTTACGAGGATTATCTTAACAAGTTTAATGTCATATACTGGGACATGAACAGCATAGATGATGCTTTTCAGTCATACATGTCAGATGAGAGTCTTCATGTTGATTATGTGGACGATATTGTTGACTATTTGCAGTATGTGACATTGCTGGAAATCAGACAAAACCGGGAATTTGACGAAAAGATCAGCAAAGCTCCGCTGATTGGCAGAAAATCATTAAAACCGGCTCTGGTCGCAACTGAAGCTAAATTTGTTCTCATTATGGATGAATGGGATCTGATATACCGGGAATACCGGGATAACGATACACTGCAGAAAAAATTTATTAATATGCTCAAAGGTTTGTTCAAAGCCGGAGACGGCGTGGCCTGTTTTTCTCTGGCGTACCTTACTGGCATTCTTCCCATAAAGAAATACAATTCCCAGTCAGCTCTTAATAATTTCGATGAATATAACATGCTGCTGTCAGGAACATTTGCCCCGTATTTCGGCTTTACGGATGAAGAGGTCACGGAACTCTCCCTGCGGCCCCAATGCCATATTTCAAAAGATCAGCTTAAGGAATGGTATGAGGGATATAAATTCAGTCAGGATACCAAAGACAAAAAAAACAATGTCCTTATTGATGTTTATAATCCTAATTCTGTCTGCAACGCAATAACCAGAAATAAGTGCAGCAATTACTGGAGCAGCACATCGTCAAACGAAGAGGTAATCCGCCTCATAAACTTGAACCTTGACGGCATCAAGGATGATATCATCAGCCTTATTTCCGGCGGCCGCATCCAGTTTAACTGCGAATCCTTTCAGAACGATATGACAACCCTTGAATACAAAGATCAGATTTTTTCTCTTCTGGTATGTCTGGGGTATCTGGGATGCATCGATGAAGGAGAATTTCTGCGTACTGCATATGTGCCGAACCGGGAAATAAGATCCGTCCTAACCTCCATAGTAAGAAGGCAGCCCTGGTACAATGCCATGCCCGTTATCCAGCGTTCCGAAAAGCTCTTTCAGGCCATCAGATCCCTGGATGCCGAAACGACGGCGAAAATAGTCGGCGGCATTCATAACTCCCCCTA
>NZ_JBGVBR010000342.1:0-9482 GCF_045225735.1 Succinimonas sp.
ATGGATGAGAAAGAGAAGGCGGTGATTAAAAATGCCACCCCGGAAATCGAAATGAACATGATTATCAAGCTTTATAATAAGAAGCAAATCAGTTTAGAGAATGCAGCAAGCAATCTCAACATGACTGTTCCGGAATTTGAAGAACTGCTGAAACAGCATAGAAAGTCAGCCTGATCGTTGTTTTTTATGGGGTTTCGGTAACCGGCATTAGGATTAGTGCCTTAAAGTTCGGGGGAGTTGATTCACCGTTCTCCTGTGTGTTTCCCTCTAATCCTGACGCAGTTTTTTTTGCTGCCCCCTGAGCCGCTCTGGCTTGATGTTTCGGGAAAACTGAGTTCCCCGCATTTCCTCTGGTGGTAAAGCGATTTCACGCCGGCAATTTTTCTTTCCCGTTCCAAGTCAGCCTTGTTCCTTGCTCCTGAAGAATGTCCTCCGGACGAGTGACGGTTCAAATCAAGTTTTGATCCATTATTGAGCGTCATGAATAACTCCAAAAACCAAACCTTCGCATCATCGTTCTTCATGACAGATCTGTGGCTAACCCGATCTTCCCGGAGTAGAATGATAATGCTTGTCATTAACTATTTTGGAGGAGCGGTTTATGGATTTAACCAGAGTTATCGGTCTCGGCGTGGCCGGAAATTTCGCCGGACACCTGGAGCAGGCCGGGGAAGCAGAAAGCTTTAAGGATGTGAAGACGGCTGATGCCCGGGCTCCCAAGGCGGTGTTTCCGTTTTATCTTCCGGCCCCGGGCGGGAGGATGGCGGATTCCTTTCTTAAGGTTTTCCCGCTGACCTCAGAGGAGATCCGCATTCCGCAGGATGAACCTGATGCCTGTCTTCAGACCGAGCCCGAGGTAGGCATTCTGGCCCGTATTCAATATAACGGGGATCATAAGGTCACCGGGCTGATACCGGAGTATTTCGGAGCCTATAATGACTGCTCTATAAGAAGACCGGGCCCCGTGAAGATCAGCACCAAGAAGAACTGGGGCCCCGGTACCAAGGGGCTTTCCGCCAATCTCATCAGAATTGATTCCTTTTCTTCCGCGGGCAATATCGCCGGATACCGCATTGCCTCGTTTCTGAAAAGAGACGGGGTTATCCATGAATACGGCATCGACAGCGCGGTAAAGGACTACAGCTATATGTACGAAGAGCTTCTTTCCTGGATTACAGAGCGCATGAATAACCAACAGGATGAGGGCCCCCGGGAAAACATTTCTGAATATCTGGCTCTTTCAAACTGGCCGGAATATGCCGTTATCAGCATCGGAGCCACCCGCTATACCCCCTTCGGCGAGAAAGGATATCTTAAGGAGGGGGATGTAAGCTATGTGGTGCTCTATCCTTCCGGTATGTCCCGGAGCGAAATCATGGGGCTTCTGCGTTCCGATTCGGCAAAGGAATGGGAGCGCTTTAAGAGCATCAGCCTGCTCCGTCAGGAGGTGCGCCGCGGCTGATACGGTGAACTGACCTGATATTGCAGTGTTTATGAGAAATGAGAAGGCGGGCTTTCAGAGCTCCGCCTTTCTTTTATCCGTTGCCCGAAAAGTCCGGGCCGTCTGATTTGCCCGGATACCAGAGAATGATTTAGTCGTGAGCTTCGTGCCGCAGCATTTCCGCCTTGTCGATCTGCTCCCAGGGGAACTCCTCTCTTCCGAAATGACCATAGGCGGCGGTTTTGAAATAGAGGGGCCGCTTCAGGTTCAGCATTTCGATAATGCCGAAGGGTCTTAAATCAAAGGTATTGTTTACCAGAGAGATCAGCTTTTCTTCAGAGATAGTACCGGTACCGAAGGTGTTAATGCTCAGGGAAACCGGCTTGGCCACGCCAATGGCGTAAGAGATCTGAATTTCGCACTTTTGGGCCAGTCCGGCGGCCACTATGTTCTTGGCCACATAGCGGGCAGCATAGGCAGCGCTTCTGTCCACCTTGGAGGGATCCTTGCCGGAGAAGGCTCCGCCCCCGTGTCTGGCATAGCCGCCGTAGGTATCTACAATGATTTTGCGTCCGGTAAGGCCGCAGTCTCCCATGGGGCCGCCGATAACAAAGCGTCCGGTGGGGTTGATAAGAAAGCGGGTGCGGGGAGAGATCCACTTGGCGGGAATGGTCTTTTTGATGATTTCTTCAATCACGAATTCATGAAGCTCCTTGTTGGCCACCTCCGGGGAATGCTGGGTTGACAGTACCACGGTGTCCACGCCCTGAATCGAGCCGTCATCATTATAGATGAAGGTAACCTGACTCTTGGCATCGGGACGGAGCCACTTCACCGCTCCCTCCTTTCTGAGCTTGGCCTGCCGCATTACCAGCCGATGCGCATAGGTGATGGGCGCAGGCATGAGCACATCGGTTTCATTGCAGGCATACCCGAACATGAGGCCCTGGTCTCCGGCGCCCTGATCCCGGGGATCCGCCCGGGTAACCCCCTGGTTGATATCCGGGGACTGCTTCCCGATGGCGTTCAGCACGGCGCAGGAGTTGCCGTCAAAGCCCACGTCAGAGCTGTTGTAGCCGATGTCGCAGACGATTTTGCGCACTAGGCTTTCAATATCCACCCAGGTGGAGGTGGTGATTTCGCCGCCCACCAGCACCATGCCGGTTTTTACAAAGGTTTCGCAGGCTACATGAGCTTCGGTGTCGCTTTTAAAAATTTCATCCAGCACGGCATCTGATATCTGATCCGCAATTTTGTCAGGATGTCCCTCTGATACGGACTCAGAGGTGAATAATCTGGTCATGTGTTTCTCCTTGAATATTTTTCCGGATGCCGGAGATCTGCCCGGTTCCGAACTCTGCTGCCGAAATTTTATCATGAAACCGGATTTTCCGGGGGCAGCGGTTCGGGGCGGACAGCGGTTCCGGGCATCCTGTTCTTACTGCTTGGGGAGGAGTCCGGGCCTGGGTGCAATCTTTGCAGCTGCCATTTCGGGAACCAGTCCGCAAAAAGAAGAGGCGAGGGCGGGCATATTTTGAAACGGTGCTTTATTTGCTGCTATTCTTGTCCCCGTGTTTCCGCGTTCCTGTTCTGCATTTTTATCAGGCTTTTTCCGGTAAGTTCTCCGGAAAAACGGCAGGGCGGGAATGCGGCAGGGGAGCAATTCAAATGCGATGAAGAGGGGGTAACTATGCCTTTTATTGATGTCAGGGTGGCTAAAAAGCTTTCCGATTCCGAGAAGGAGAATCTTAAAACCGCGCTGGGCAAGGCCGCAGCTATTATTCACAAGCCGGAGAGCTATCTTATGGTAGCCATCAGCGATGGCGCCGATCTCTGGTTTGCCGGCAAAAAACAGCCTGCGGGAGCCTTTGTTGCCGTGAGTCTGTACGGGAGCGCCTCGTCCCAGGATTACAACAGGATGACCGCGGAGCTCACCAGGATTCTCACTTCTGATTACGGAGTGGACGGCGGCGCTCTCTACATCACCTATACTCCGGTATCCGACTGGGGCTGGAACGGTTCTAATTTCTGACAGTAATTTCCGACAGAAAACGGCTCTCCGGGTGCCGGAGATGCCAGAACCGGCCGATGCCTGTTTTGTGATCCCGGACAGACTGCGGCGGGGGAGCTTGTGATTTTTCATGACCTGAAAAACATTATTTTTCAGGTTTTTTGTATATAATCTCCCTCCGGATCCGTCTTTCCTTCCTGAATGTGCCTTATATGCTTCGCCTCAGTGATTTACGCAACTATCGCCAGACCGTCATAATTGTGGTTATTATGACGCTTATCCTTATGGCAGTGTCTCTGGTGTTTCAGAATAAAATCCGGGAGGTCATGTACGGCAACGTCAAGGATAATTTCGTCCGGCAGTCTCTGATTGAAACCGAAGCCATCAACAAGAGCTTTGCCGGCATTATCGATGCCATGAAGTCCGTGGCGCTGACCCTGGGTGACAGCAAGAACATCGGCGGCAGCAGCTCTATCAGGGCTCTCCAGAGCGTTACCGATGTCACCGGCTTTTCCACGGTGGGGGTGGTGGACATCCACGGCGTTACCCTCCACGGGGACATGATTTCCCGGGACGTTTTTCAGAAGATCTCCGGCGCCTTTCAGGGCAATGCGGTGGTCACCATCGCCTCCTCCACCTCCGGCGGCAGCTATGACGTAATATTTGCGGTGCCCGTCTACAGCATTGACTACATCAAATACGTCATGTTCATTCGCTCCTCGGATGACGAGCTTATCGAGTATCTGAACCGGGGCAACAACTTCATCAAAACCGAAAGAACGGTGATGACGTACCTGCTCTACAATCTTTCCGATGTGGTGTACGTCAATCATTCCACTGACGGGAGACTTTTGCCGTACTTTACCTTTAATGTGCTGAGTCACCGTTATCAGGAAACCTCTCCGGCCGAGATGAAGAACATCATCGAGCAGAACGTCAATGAGATTTACCTCTATAAGGTGGATCGCTATCCGGAGCACTATCTTTCCATCACCCCCACCCAGTTTGACGGCTGGAGCTACGCCATGCTGATTCCCGTGGATGTGGTAAACAACAATCCCCGGGTGGTGATGGGCATGTTCCTGGTGGTAGAGGTAGCCACCATGCTGGTTTTGCTCATCCTGCTCCTGAGCTACGAGTTTACCGTTAACCAGAATCAGAAAAGAATCTACAATCTGGCCTATCAGGATGAGGTTACCGGTCTTTTCAGCAAGGCCCGGCTCCGGGAGGTATTCGACAAATTCATTGCGGGGAGCTTTGACGGCAAGGATCTCTTCCTGGTGAAGCTGGAAATGGTAAACCGGCAGTATATCACCCGGCTGTACGGCTTCGAGGAGACCGAAAGAATCGAGCTCCATTCCGCGGAGATCTTCCGGCGGGTTACCGATCCCGATGTGTTTATCGCCCGGGTGCAGGACTATTTCGTCATTCTCTACCGCAATGCTGACATTCAGTACGTCCGGGACTATATCGGAGAATTTCTGAAGGATCTGGAAACCATTCCCGGAGTGGATTTCAAGGCCTACTTTGTGGCCGGCATCACCAACTGCGTCTTTGATGAAGAGATCATGAGCGAAACCGGCGGGGATCGGCTGGACTATGATCTGGACAACTGCGCCATTGCCATTTCCCAGAAGGCTCTCAATATCAGATGTCACACCATTACCGTCTATGACCGGGCCATGCGTCTTGAGATCATCCGTTCCGAGCAGATCGAGCACGAGCTCCAGCCTGCCCTGGATCGGGGAGAATTCCTGGTGTATCTCCAGCCCAAATACGATCTTAAGACCAACAAGCTGTACGGCGCCGAGGCTCTGATAAGGTGGAATTACAAGTTTGAGGGCATCCGGCCCCCGTATCAGTTTATTCCGATTTTCGAGAGAAACGGCTCCATCGCTCTTATTGACAATTTTGTCTTCAAAACGGTGCTGGAGTGTCAGCGCGCCTGGAAGGAAAAGGGCTACCGTCAGGTGCCGATATCCGTGAACTGTTCTCAGGTGCAGTTTATGAACGCCAATCTGGTTTCGGATCTGGAGCGGCAGATCCAGGGCGCGGAGGATTTGGTGCCCTACATCGACATTGAGATTACGGAAAGCGCCACCATTGACGATGTCAAGCATGTGCAGGAGGTGCTCCGGGACATCAAGAAGCTGGGCTTCAAGATTTCCATGGATGACTTCGGCACCGGATACTCCTCGCTGTCGAATCTTTCTCTCATGCCCTTTGACATCATTAAAATCGACAAGTCCTTTGTGGATCGCATCGATGTGCGCAAGAAGCGTTCCCAGAGCGTGCTTCTGATCAAGGACATTATTTCCATTGCGCACCACTTTAATATTCACACCCTGGTGGAGGGCATTGAGACCTACGAGCAGAAGGAGATCCTCCGGGGGCTGGGCTGCGAGTACTGTCAGGGCTACTATTATGCCAAGCCCATGCCGCTTCAGGAGTTTGAGGATCTCTTAGCGCGGGATGAGTGTTTCATAGATAAGGATACAGAGGGGCAGAAGGCGTGAAGAACTCCAAAGAGTTTGCGGCATATTACCAGCTTCAGGCGATTATGCTGTCCCTGATTGTGATGGGACTGGCCATCCTGATTTTGTTTTATTACGATTTCAAGACTCAGGTGGTTATCGAGGATGAACTGGCTCCCAAGCAGAAGGTGATGGTAATGCTGCTGATTAACGGCCTCCGGGGAGACAGCTCCTGGGCCGATGCCCATATTGACGGCCTTCTGGAGGCGGTGAATCATCTGGGCCTGCAGTCTGAAATTCATGACAGCGTGAATCATGAAAAGTGCCTGAGCTACATTGATCGCTTTGTGGAGTCCACCAGGGGCAAGGGCGGGCTTATTATGGCGCCGAGCTATGAGTTCACCCCCTGCATCAACGAGAAGGCCCTGGAGTACCCGCAGTATTTTTTTGCGGGGATTTTTGACGATCGGGTGGAGCCGCGGCCGAATCTCCTGTCCTACAGCGGCAAGATGCACAATATCAGATACATTACCGGCATCATGGCCGGGTATGCGGTGGATTCATCGGAGTTCGGCTTTGTCGCCGCCGAACCGAATCCCGAGACCTACCGGGATGTGAATGCCTTTGCCATGGGACTTCGTTATGTGCGTCCGGATGCCAGGCTGCATGTGGTGATGGCTCATACCTGGCATGAGCATGAAAAGATTCAGGATGCCATCAGCCGTCTTTATCATAAATATCCGCGGATTCAGGCCATTACCCACGGCATTGACACCGATGATGTGGATATCTTCTGCTATCATGCGGGCATTCTCTGCATTTCCTACGGCAACAACGGCGGGCACTACTACCGGGAAAATTCCCTGGCCGAGGCTTCCTGGAGATGGGGGGTGTTCTACAAGCACTTCATGTCCTCGGTTAATGAGGGCATGTTCCAGTCCGGCAGCCAGTGGGTGGATTTTCAGTCGGGGAATACCATCATTCGCCATGTGAACTACAAGCTGCTGCCGGATCGGGCTTTGACGGAAATGGATAAGATCTTCAATCTTATGGTGCAGTCCCGTTTTGACGTGTTTACCGGCCCTATCTATGACAACAAGGGAGAGCTCCGGCTGTCCCGGGGGGCCCGGCTGGATCCTCTTTACGTCATGTACAGCATGGACTGGTTCGTGGAGGGAGTGGACGAGCTATGAAGTATGACAGACGCATCCTTTTCCTGTGCGTGAATGCGGCGATATTTTCCGTAATACTCTGGTTTATCGTTGACGGCTACAGCTCCTCCATGGGACACAGCGACGGCTACCGGGAGAGCTATTATTCCGACAGCGGCTCGGAGAAGGTGCTCCTGATTCAGAAGGGGCTGTCCCGGAACGACAAAAAGAATTATCTCCATCTCCGGGGCTTTGTGGAATCGGCGCGGAATTTTCCGTCCATAGATCTTGCCGTGGTGGAAAACGCCCGGGTCGACAACGTGGGGCGCATCGTAAGCGAGTATGTTTCCCGGGGCTTCACTCACATATTCATTCACGGCTTTGTTTATGATGTGGAGCTGGGAAATCTTTTTCGGTCGTATCCCGGGGTTACCTTTTTCATGTATGACGGAGATTCCCGGGAAAACAACGTTATTAACTACATTCCCCGCACCTATGAGATCAAGTATCTTCAGGGACTTCTGGCGGGACGGATGACCAAAACCGGACACGTGGGATATATTTCGGAAATCAATCACAACAACAAGGATCGTTCGGTAAACGCCTTCGCTCTCGGGGTGCAGCGGGTTAACCCCTTTGCCAAGGTGCATCTTCTCTGGATTGACGATGATCATGATCTGGGCGCGCAGGCGGCTGCCATTCTGATTAAGGAATCCGGTGCGGACGTCATTAACGGCTCTCTGGACAACTGCCAGTGGTGCGAGCTGGCCGAAGATGCGGGGGTGATGTATTTCGGCGAGTTCGGTGACAAGTCCGGCGCCATCAGGAACCTCCGGCTGGCCACCTTTAATTACAACATGAACGTGGTATATTCGTTCTTTTTCTCCGCCATCAGCAACGGCGAGAGAAAAATCTGGCACAATTACTGGTTTGATTACCGGCAGAAGGTAGTGGAATTCACGCAGCTTAACAGCAACGCCCCGGCGGAGAGCAAAATCGAGATCCGGAATGAAATCGCCCGCATGAGGGAAGGGGTTAACAGAATTTTCTACGGCCCGGTGTATTCCAACCGCATGCGTCTTATCATTCCGGCGGACAGTTCGGTTTCCGACCGGTATCTGGAGGATATGCCGCTGTGGCTGAATCAGAATATTGTGGAAATGGGGATTTTGGAGGGCAAATCCTCAGAATCCGAAGAGGTGCAGGAATTTAACTATGACGGCGCGGTCAGGCTGGCTGAGATGCTGGGGGAACAGTATTCCCAGATCCCGTAACCGCGGAACCGATGAAACCGTTTTTTTAAATCATGTTACAATAGCGTCCGGTTCAGGATGTTTCCGGCAGGCCCCTGAGGCCGCCGCTTTTTATTTTTCAGGAGTTAACAGAGATGGCTACAAAGAAAGACATGGCCAATGCGATTCGCGCTCTCAGCATGGATGCAATTCAGAAGGCAAATTCCGGTCATCCGGGAGCCCCCATGGGCATGGCCGACATTGCCCAAGTGCTGTGGCACGATTTTCTTAATCACAATCCGGCCAATCCCAAATGGTTTAACAGGGATCGCTTTGTGCTTTCCAACGGTCACGGCTCCATGCTGCTGTACTCTCTCCTGCACCTTACCGGCTATGATCTTTCCCTTGAGGATCTCAGGAATTTCAGACAGCTGCATTCCCGCACTCCCGGACATCCGGAATACGGCTATACCGCCGGCGTGGAGACCACTACCGGCCCTCTGGGGCAGGGCATCACCAATGCCGTGGGCATGGCTTTGGCTGAAAAGGTTCTTGCCGCGCAGTTCAATCGTCCGGGCTATGAAGTGGTTAATCACAATACCTACGTGTTCATGGGTGACGGCTGTCTTATGGAAGGTGTATCCCATGAGGCCTGTTCTCTGGCCGGCACCCTGAAGCTGGGCAAGCTCATTGCCTTCTGGGATGATAACGGCATCTCCATTGACGGCAAGACCTCCGGCTGGTTTGCCGAGGATACCGCTCTTCGCTTTGAAGCTTACGGCTGGCATGTCCAGAAGGTTAACGGACATGATCCCGAGGCCATTGCCGCCGCCGTCAGAAATGCTCAGAACGAGCATGACAAACCCAGCATCATCTGCTGCAAGACCATTATCGGCTTCGGTTCTCCCAGCAAGGAAGGCACCCAGAAGTGTCATGGCTCCCCGCTGGGCGATGAGGAAATTGTGCTCGCCAAGGAAAAGCTGGGCTGGAATTACGGCCCCTTCGAGATCCCCGAGGATATTTATCAGGCCTGGAATGCCCGGGAAGCCGGCGCTGCCAAAGAAAAGGCCTGGAATGATCTTTTTGAAGGGTATCGGAAGGAATATCCGGATCTGGCCGCCGAGCTTTTAAGACGCATTGAGCATAAGCTTCCCGCAGACTGGGCTGAAAAGT
>NZ_JBGVBR010000343.1:0-8006 GCF_045225735.1 Succinimonas sp.
CTTTCAGCCTCATCAGAAAATTCCGGCCGGACGTGGTTTTGGGGATGGGGGGTTATGCCTCCGGCCCCGGCGGATTTGCGGCCAGATTGCTGGGGATCCCTTTGGTGCTGCATGAGCAGAATGCCGCTCCGGGAATGACAAACCGGATGCTCTCCCATATTGCCAGCAAGATTCTTCTGGGCTTTCCCGGGGCCATTAATAAGAAAGGCGCGGAGTTTGTGGGGAATCCGGTGAGAAAAGCCATTAAGGATCTTCATGACGAGCTTCCCAAAGACTTTTCCGGCGACAAGCTCCGGGTTCTGGTGGTGGGCGGCAGTCTCGGCGCTCAGGCTCTTAATGAAAGGGTGCCCGGAGCCGTTAAAAAGGCTCTGGATGCCGGCGCGAAAATAGAAATTTTTCATCAGACCGGCAAGGGGAACTCGGCGGGAGTCCGGGATCTCTACGCTTCTCTGGGGGTTCCGGAGACGGTATATCAGGTTTCTGATTTTATCGATGACATGGCAGCGGCCTATCGCAGTCATCACCTTATTGTCTGCCGGGCCGGAGCTCTGACCGCGGCGGAAATCGGCGCCTCCGGCATGCCGGCGATTTTTGTGCCCCTCCCCACGGCGGTGGACGACCATCAGACCAAAAATGCCCGGAGCTTTTCCGATAACGGCGCCGGAATTACCATGCCGCAGCCGGAGCTTACGGAAGAGAGCCTGTCAAAATATCTTCTGGATTTCGCAGAGCACCGGGAGAAGCTCGCAGCCATCAGCGAAGAGGCCCAGTCTCAGACCAGGCTTGATGCGGCCGCGGAAATTGCCGCAATTTGCAGATCTTTAGCCAAATAAGGAGCGTTCCTGATGATTCACGAAAACAATGACATGTTCACCGGCATTCCGGTAATGCATAAGGTAAAAAGGATTCATTTCGTCGGCATCGGCGGCGCCGGCATGAACGGCATTGCCGAGGTGCTTAAGAATGAGGGCTATGACGTTACCGGATCTGACATTGCGGAATCCCGCAACACCGAGCATCTTCGGAGCCTGGGCATCGGGGTCTTTATCGGCCACCGGGCGGAACAGGTTCAGGGCGCCAGCGTTATTGTCATTTCCAGCGCCATTCATAGGGACAATCCGGAATGGCAGGAAGCCATCAGGCTTCATATCCCCATTGTCAGAAGAGCGGAAATGCTGGGCGAGCTTATGCGTTTCCGGTTCGGCATCGCTGTGGCCGGCACCCATGGCAAAACCACCACCACCAGTCTGATCTCCTCCATATATGCCGAGGCCGGCAGAGATCCCACCTTCGTTATCGGGGGACTTCTTAACAGCGCCGGGGTAAACGCCCGGCTGGGAAAGAGCCGCTATCTTATTGCCGAGGCCGATGAATCAGATGCGTCATTCCTGCATCTCCAGCCCATGATCTCGGTAGTTACCAATCTGGATCATGATCATATGGATACCTACGGCGGCGATTACAGCCGGCTCAAGGACACATTTGTGGAATTCCTGCACAATCTGCCCTTCTACGGCGTGGCAGTGGTTTGCATTGACAACGATGATATCCGGGACATTCTTCCCCGCATCGGCCGTACGGTAATCACCTACGGCACCAGCGCCGATGCGGATATTCGGGTTACGGATTTTGTTCAAGAAAAGGCTCATTCCGAATTTACCGTGCACAGAAAGGGCCGGGAGCCGCTTCGGGTTAAGCTCACCGTTCCCGGCATTCACATGGCTCTTAACGCGGCGGCGGCCATCGGGGTGGCCACCGAGGATGATATTCCGGATGAGGCCATTCTGACCGCTCTGGGCAGCTTCCAGGGGGTCGGCCGGCGCTTTGAGCAGTACGGCGAATTTGAAACCGGCCGCGGCAAGGCTCTTCTGGTGGATGATTACGGTCATCATCCCAACGAGGTGCGGGCCACTATCAATGCCGTGCGCGCCGGATGGCCGGATCGCCGCCTCGTGATGATTTTTCAGCCCCATCGCTATACCCGTACCCGGGACTGCTTCGAGGATTTTGTCGAGGTGCTGGGACTTACCGACGAGCTCATTCTCATGGATGTCTATCCGGCCGGAGAAGCTCCCATTGTGGGAGCCGACGGCAGAACCCTCTGCCGCTCCATCAGACTCCGGGGCCAGGTGGAGCCTTATTTTGCCTCCCGTCCGGAGCTGGTGCCGGGAATTCTGGCGGATATCGTCAGGGACGGGGACATCGTGCTTACCCAGGGAGCCGGCAATGTGGGCAAGCTGGCCAAACAGCTCTCTGATATGAAGCTCGACATTGTCAGAATGAAGGAGCGGTAACAGTGGCAGGTTATCGGGTCAGGGCCGAAGAGGCTGATCCCGGGAGCCGCACCCGGGGACAGGTGATATTCAGCATTCTCTTTCTGCTTCTGGTGGTGTTTTGCGATGTGCTTCTGGGGCGGATGCTGTACGATTCCATGACCGATGTTGACGCCATTCAGGTGAAGCAGCTTAAGGTGGAAGGCGGACTGCGCTATCTTTCGGAAAAGAAGGTTGCCGATTATTTTCTCAGTAACTACGACAATCTTAACCTTCTGACCATGGATCTTTCCAAGGTGCGGCGCTATCTTCTGAAAATGCCCTGGGCCCGCACGGTGACCGTCAAAAAACGGCTGCCGGACATTCTTTATGTTTATCTTACCGAGTACCGTCCGGCTGCTTATTTTAACAACGGCATTCTTACCGGAGACTGGAAGGTTATTTATCCGGATCTTTCCGATTTCCGGGAACCTCTGGCCCATCTTTACGGCCGGGAGAATCAGGCGGAAAAGATCTTTAACCGTTATCTGGCCTTCCGGGATTTTCTGAAGGAGCGGAGCAATGCCGTGGTGGAAAGCGTGGAGCTTACTCCTGATTTTATGTGGGAGATCCGGCTGCAGTCCGGACTCATCCTTTATTTGGGACGGGATCTGGATACCTTTGCTTCGGGCCGCGAGGAACGGGAGGACTCTGATTCCTCCGATGCGCTTCTTACGCGGCTCCGCACCTTTGCTGAACTTAATAACCGCATTCCGGAGCTTATGGATAAAGCCGAATATGTTGACCTGAGATATGAAACCGGGGCTGCTGTAAAATGGCGCCAGGAGGTTTCGGAGGCCGAGGAGAAAAAATGACAGAAAAATCAGGAAACGCCGCTGAAAAGAATATTGACTATGTAGTAGCCCTGGATGTGGGAACTTCCGTTATCCGGGTTGCCGGGGCTCTGGTATCCGATGACAACGACATCAGAGTGATCGGCTATAAAACCGTGGCATCCAGCGGGATGGGAGGATCCGGCATCTCCAGTCTGGATAAGCTCCGGGACGACATTTCTCAGGCCTATTCCGCCGTGGATACTCAGGTTCATGGCGGCATCATGCAGAAATATTCGGATATCGATTTTGACAATCCCCGGATTATGGTGTCGGTGCCGGGGTATTTCTCCGCCTCGAGAAATGTGGATGGCACCACCCCGCTGCATCATCAAAGGGTAACTACCGTGCAGATGGCCGAGGCTACTCAGAATGCCGCTTCGGTCAGCATCGACGGCTATGAGCTGGTGGGCTATGCGGTAAATCAGTATCAGGTGGATTCCAATGAAAGAGTGGTGGATCCCCGGGGCATGGTGGGAGGACAGCTTAAGGTGTTCATTCATGCCTTTTATGCCAAGAAGGATTTTCTGGACAATATCCGCTACGCATTAACCCCCATCAGAAGCAAGTATGCGCCGGATTTTATGTTCAGCGGCTATGCCACGGCCCGGGGGCTTGTTATCGGGCCGGAAAAGGATATCGGAGTCTGCGTCATTGATATCGGCGGCAGCACGGCGGATATCACCATTTATGACCGGGGCAACCTTATCTTCACCAATTTCTGCCGTTTCGGGGCCGGCATGGTTACCCGCGATATCGCTGTGATGAACGGCATTTCGGAGCGTCAGGCGGAGCAGCTTAAGCTGCGCTGCGGTCTTGCGGATCCCGACATGGCTGATGTCAGGGAGGAAATCAAGGTGGAGCGGAACGGTCTCGGAGATGACATCACGCTGCAGCCCCGGGCTCTGGCTGAAGCCATTGAGGCCAGATATCATAACATTTTCCAGAACGTCCTCATGTCCATGAAGGGAGTGGATCCCTCCTGCGATCTGGGATCCGGGGTGGTGCTGGCCGGAGGCGGTTCGTCCATCCGCGGCATTGAAAAATGCTTTCGGAAGTATCTGGAAAGCAATGGCATCAGCAATATCCGTTCTGTCAGGAAGGCGGCATTCCGGGAAACCGATGTGCCCCCGGCCGAGCATGAAGGGACTCTGAAATGCTCGGATCTCAAGGAGAAGATGAATCCGGTGGCGGATGCGGTGCTTGTCGGGCTTCTGAAGCTCAGCAATGACATGGAGAAAACTCTGGATCAGGCCCCGAAAAGAGGTCTGGCCCGTTTTGTGTCAAAGATCTGGGACTGGTTTAACAAATCCATGTAAACCCGGATCCGGATACTGCTGCGGCAATATGCCGGAGGCTGCCCGGCTCCGGAGCTTTCGGGGCTCCCCGGCGGCTTTTTGCGGCGGTATGGCGGCATTGTGGCAAAAAATCCAAATATCGTTATACTTATCACTGTATTGGATCCTGAATCCTGATAAATTCTTTAATTCAATTCAATGGCAGAGAGCTTCCTGCCTGCATACGGGCTGCCGGGGAAACCGGCATAGGAGAAAGAACAGCAATGAGCGAAATAATCAATGTTGCCGAAGATGCGGCACAGGGAATGGGGGCCGGCCTTCCCGCTGATAACGGCAAGGTAAATATTAAGGTCATCGGTATTGGCGGCGGCGGCAACAATACCATACAGTACATGATCGAAGAAAAGGTCAAGAACGTAGAGTTCATTGCGGTAAACACGGATTTGCAGGCGCTTAATCAGAATCTTTCTGAAAAAAGAATTCAGATCGGCGTGAATACCACCCGCGGCCTGGGCTCCGGTTCCAAACCGGAGGTGGGCAAGGCTGCCGCCGAGGAGAGCCGCGAGGATCTCAAGCAGCAGATCGGCCCGGTGGATATTGCCTTCATTACTGCGGGCATGGGCGGCGGTACCGGTACCGGCGCTTCCCCGGTGGTGGCTCAGATTGTCAAGAAGGAGCTGGGCGCTCTCACCGTGGCCATTGTGACCAAGCCTTATTCCTTTGAGGGGCCCAAGCAGATGCAGAAGGCCATTGAAGGCATTAAGAAGCTTAAGGAAGAGGTTGACGCGCTCATTGTCATCCCTAATGATAAGCTGCTTAAGTATCTTCCCAAGGACATCACCCTCATCGGCGCCTTTGCCGAGTGCAACAAGGTGCTGAAGCAGGCGGTAACCGGCATCTCCGATCTTATTGAACGCGCCGGCTACATCAATCTCGACTTCAATGACATTCGCACTGTTCTTACCATGTCTGGCACTGCGGTTATCGGCATGGGCAGCGGTTCCGGAAAGACCGCGGTGGAGGATGCCATTCAGGATGCCATCAAGAATCCGCTTCTGGAAGATGTTTCCAACTGCTCCGTTAAGGGTGTTCTGGTTAACATTACCGTTTCCAAGGACTTCCCGCTTTCCATGTACGGCGAGCTGGGCGAAAAGGTGGATCGCTTTGCCAGAAACGAAGATGCCAATACCAAGTACGGTGTGGTTATTGATGAGAACAAGAAGAAGGACGAGGTCGGGGTTACCGTGGTTCTTACCGGCATTACCGGAGAGCCCGGAGCCAGACCTGTTCAAAAGGAGCCCGAGCCTATGAGGGAGCCGGAGTCCATGTTTGATGCCGATGATGCCGGAGATGGCGGCTTCTTCTCTATCAAGCCCAGCGAAGAGAAGAACAGCGAGCCCGAGTCAGCTCCCAGCGTCAAGCAGAGTCAGTTCGAGGATGATTTCGCGCTGCCGGAGTTTTTAAGAAAGCGCGCCAAGAATGACTGATTGTTGTTCTGAAGAATGAATCAGAGAGGCAGGCTTTAAAAGGTCTGCCTTTTTTGTTTCCTGCCGCAGCGGTTTTGCTGTGCTTAGGAAAGGGCCGGGAGATCTGATGTCGTCGGCCGCCCATCGCCATTAATTCTGGCAGGAACAGAAGATGCATGAACAGAAAAAAAACGGGGATCCGCAGCATCATAATTAAGGCGGAAGACGCCTTTGGCGCTTCCTGTTAATAATTAAAGGGGCGCTGCCCCTTTACCCCGAAAGGGCCTCGTGTTACCCGATATGCAGCGCCGGGCTCTTCTTAAGGCCGAAAAACAGAGAGAACCGGATGCCAGGGAGTCCGGGCCGTGGCAGAACACGCTGAAAAAACGCGGTACCCTTTGTTTGCTCTTTCCTTCCCGGGGAAACCGTACGTGTAAGTTCGATGGCGGAATGATGTGCGGAAAAAGGCGCGGAAAGAGGGCGGCGGCACGGAAGGCTGCGTGGCTGGAAGTATGGAAGGAGGTACGGAAGGAGGGGCGGAAGACGGCGTTCCTGCCGGAGACTTTTTCAATAGAGGTTCGGTAACGGGCCGCGCAATAATCGGGCAATAATGCGGGTAATGCGGCAAAAATGAGAATAGCGGGAAATTTTGCGGTTTGGCAAATTGAAATTGTTTTCGGAAAAAGATCTGCAAAGGGCGGGAGGATAATGCCGGAAAAATAATCCCCTGAAGTCATCATTCATCATCTCCTAATAATCCTGCTCCGGCCCCGAAAACGAACCCTGGTTATTTGCCGGGATAAACGCGAGAAAACCTTTCCGTGCGGGAACATCGCCGGGTATAGCAAATTAAGGCCTTATGAGATAAGGGCTGGAGCCGCTCCCGGCGCTTTCCTGGTAACGTTTCAGGCCTAAGCGCCGGCACGGCAAATGACGGCAGAAAATATTGACTTTGGTCTCATTTTTCTTGATTTTTTTATTTTTTTACCAATAATTCCAGTCACCTGTGTGAAAAATTTCCGGGTGTGTCACTCTTGAAAGCGATTTTTTGAAAATTTATTAATTTTTGGAACATTTTTGTGGATCATTTGTCACACTTAGTGTGATATAATGATCACAGCTTTATGAATATAAGGTGTAACGGAAACTATGATTATAAGACAGCGTACTATAAAGAAAGCCGTAAGCGCCTCAGGCATTGGTCTTCATTCCGGCCGCAAGGTCAGCGTGAGATTCAGACCCGCCCCGGCGAATACCGGCATAATCTACACCAGAGTGGACATTGAACCGAACGTTGTATTCAAAGCATCCGCTGACATGGTTAGAGACACGGAATTGTGTACGGCACTGGTGAACGATGCAGGAGACAGAGTATCCACCATTGAGCATTTGTCTGCCGCTCTGTCGTCCATGGGCATTGATAATCTTTATGTGGATGTCGATGCTCCGGAGCTTCCGGTTATGGACGGATCCGCTCAGCCGTTTATTTATCTTCTGGAAAGTGCCGGAATCGAGGTGCTTCAGGAGCCGAAGCAGTTTTTAAAGATCCTTAAGACCGTCAGAGTCGAGCTTGATGACAAGTGGGCTGAGCTTAAGCCCAGGAAGAGCGGTTTTAAGCTTGATTTGCAGATTGATTTTAACCATCCGGCCATGGATCGCTCCCTGCAGCGCTATGTCATGGACTTCACCGGGGAGAACTTTTTCCGGGATGTCAGCCGGGCCCGCACCTTCTGCTTCATGAGAGATGTGGAGTTTATGCATGCCCACAATCTGGCTCTCGGCGGCAGTCTGGACAATGCGGTGGTTCTGGATGACTACAAGGTGATGAATCCCGAGGGACTGCGTTATCCCGATGAGTTTGTAAAGCACAAGATGCTGGACGCCATCGGAGATCTCTATATGAATGTCAGAAGCATTCAGGGCGAGTTCAAGGCCTACAAGACCGGTCATCATCTGAACAACATGCTGCTCCGGGCTCTTCTGGCCGATGAGACTGCCTACAGAATCGTTACTGTGGATGACGGCGTGCAGTCTTCTGAAAAGGTGCGGTTTATCCGGGAAAACGAGCGTCCTTACGGCGTGGTTTTTGCCTGAGAC
>NZ_JBGVBR010000344.1:0-3600 GCF_045225735.1 Succinimonas sp.
ACAGAACCTTTAATGCGTATAACGAGACTGCTTCCATTACCGTTAAGTAATACCGGAAGCTTTCTCCTGGAAGGAAGCTTTTTCTGAACGGAAAAAGAAAACGAAACTCCGCCTTCGGGCGGGGTTTTTTATTGGGGGCTGTAATTAAAAGCAAGGGTGGCAAAGATTTGAAAGATGCTAGGAAAGAGCAAGGTCAGGGGCCGGGCCCGGCCCCTGGGTAATTAATCGTCAAGTCTTTCGCGGGCTGCGTTTTGGAAGAAAAGTCCCAGAGTAAGAAAAACCAGGATATAGGAGTAAACGTAGCTGAAGCTGAGAATATTGCTAAGATCAACACTGTGAGACAGGGCCTTCCGGAGTCCCTCGATAAGCTGCAGGATAGGGTTTAATTTCATGGGCTCGGCGATATAGGAGGGAAAGCTGTCAAGAGTGAAAAACACTCCGGAAAGGAAAAAACCGATTCTTACAATAATTGGCCAGATTTTATCAAGAATCGGGTAAAAAACCGCCATGGCTGACATGAAAAGACCGGCGGAAAAACCCAAAAGCACTGCGGTTATAATGCAGTAAATAAAAAGCAGCGCATCGGTGATTTCAAACTCTATGCCGTATAATACCGCCAAAATAATCACTGCAATGGCAGACTGAACGTTGGTAAAGAAAACAAACAGGCACCGCGAAATCATGATATCCAGGGGAATAACGTGGGGAAATGAGAGAATCGCTGAATTTGCCTGAATGGCGGACATGCATTTTGAAACGCTTTCAGTTACCACATAGAAAATGAAAAAACCGCATAGACAAAAATATACGATATGAAGTCCCTTTTCAAACTGCAGTCCTGAAACGAGACGTATCGCTATCATAATTCCGACGCCGAACACATCTCGTAGCAGGGCCCAGAAATATGCTAGCTTGTCTGTGCCGTAAAGGGTGTAGGTTTCTCTTAAAAACAGAGCTTTAATCACCGTGAACATGCAGTGACAGGCACCCAGGAAATTTTGGCGGAATTTTAGTTGTCTACGTGATAACATTGCAAAAAACTTTAATAAAAATATAGAAGCATTACAAGGAGGCAATGCCGGTATTAACTGTTAATTTAATTTTAAAGCATGATGATATTAAAATAAATGATAAGTCCCCGGGCGGCAAAAACCGAGATGCTTTCAAATCGAAATTTATCATTATTTAATCCGCATTCGTACTTTGCAAAGTTTATCACAAAATCAGAAGCTCTTAAATACGAGACACGCTATTTTGCGAGGATGACTGGGAGGGGAATGCCGGAAGGCGGTCTGAAAGCAAAAAACCGGGAAACCCCGGTCTTGTGTCGCAAAGCCCCCGGAACAATACTGCTTCCAGGGCAGCAGGAAAGGCGTGACCTCAGGAAAGGGACTACAGCGCAGCCACTCCGAGAATCATTACAGCCATCAGAATCGCAAAAATAAGAAAATCGCTTGAATACTCAAGCACCGTGAAAAAAACATCAGAGTTACTGTCATTCATATCCGCTGCTCCTTTTTCGGAAAGCCCGAAAAAACAGTTAAAAGACAAATATGAAGATCTTGCTTTCCCGAAGAGTCAAGGCTCGCGGGGTAACTTTGTGTTTCAGTTCCGTGATGATCATTATGTAGTAGTAAAGCAGCGATATCACAAAGCAAAAAAAGAGAACACCACCGCCTGATATGATAATTCTCCCACAGAAAGCATCTCATGTGAACAAAGTCAGTTTGGTTCTGTAACCTATGTCCAAGTTATTTTGCTTTAGTGTTCATTAATATTAAAAACACAATATATGGCGGGGTATGTATCATGGTTGCACCGGATATCGTGCTGCGAAAGAAAGGAGAATTACCGCATAAAGCTATTCCGATAAGCATCCCATACAGGTTCAGGCAGGGAAAAATCAGAAACAGGGAAATGGGGATTGTCAGCTGTAAGCCGACCAAACTTGATTAATGTCTGAAAAGTATTAATAAATGAGAAGGAGATCAAATTACGCTAAAACGGAAAAAGGCTCATAAGAGCCTCTTCCTGCTTTTTTAAACCGTATGATACCGACCTTTGGCGTCTGGTCAGTACCGTCAAGCCGTCAATACCATCAAGCTACGATGTTAATGTTGGATCCGAGACGATCTGAAGGCACCGCGCCGGCAGCATTTACGTGAACGCGAGATCCGCCTGAAGCCAGAGTTCCGGGATTGGTCTGGGCGGTATCCTGAATAAGCTTGAGAGCCATCTGACCGTCGGCTTCCTGAGCCTTCTTAGCGAGAGCTACCTGCATGGCTTCCATGCCGTAGTTGTCTGAACTGATTGATGATGCATCCATGACAGCATCCTCCGAGTTTGTTTAATTTAGGTACAACTCAACACATTACATTCTAGCATTTTCTGACCTGAGCGTCCGTCTTTGGCCCTGAGGCGGGTGCTGTTTTTACGACAGGGATCACGGTTAACTTTTCATGCCATGAGGCATTCATGATTTCCCCTGAAAAACTGTCTCTGCTGCCGTTATTTCGTATGAAAAAATGTAAATTGCTTTGTCTCTTCGTTTGAAAAAATGTAATCTGAAGAAAAAGACAGAGAGAATGCACGTGGCGGAAAATGGAACGACAGGCATACCAAAAGCTCCTTGACTGGAAAAAGAAGAAGGACAGAAAGCCTCTTATCCTGAACGGAGCGAGACAGGTGGGGAAGACTTGGCTTATCAAGGAGTTCGGATCCCGGGAATATGAGAATCTGGCTTACATAAACTGCGATGAAGTTACCGCAATGAAAGGTGTTTTTTCCGATTTCAATACGGAGAGACTGCTGCGGGTTTTTTCCGCCATCTCCGGTGTTACTATAAAACCAGGGGAGACCCTCATTGTGCTGGATGAGATACAGGAAGCTCCTTTGGGACTGACCGCCTTGAAATATTTTTGCGAAAAGGCTCCGGAGTACCATCTGGCGGCAGCAGGCAGCCTGCCGGGAATTGCCTTGCATGAAGGAACCGGTTTTCCGGTGGGGAAGGTTGACGAAATAAAGCTTTATCCCCTGTCATTTAAGGAGTTTCTGCTGGCTCTGGGCAAAACGGCTCTCGTTCGGGAGATGGAGACGTGCCGCTGGTCAGAGGTGTCATCCCTGTCAGCCATATACATTGATCTCCTACATTGATCTCCTGCGGCAATACTATTACACCGGCGGAATGCCGAAGGCAGTAAGGTCATATACTGAAGATAAGGATATCTTCCGGGTGAGAAATATCCAGAAGCAAATACTGGCTGATTACAGGCGGGATTTTTCCAAACATGTTCCTGCAGATATGCTGCCCAAGGTGAATATGGTATGGGATGCTATTCCGGCCCAGCTTGCCAGGGAAAATAAAAAATTCATGTACAGCGCGATAAAGAAGGGCGGCCGGGCCCGGGAGTTTGAAAATGCCATTCAATGGCTGATTGATGCCGGTCTGGTATATAAGGTGCTCCGTGTTGCCAAAGCCGAAAAGCCGCTGAAATTTTATGAGGATCCGGAAGCCTTTAAATTATTTCTGCTTGATTTGGGGTTATTAGGAGCATTGTCCGATGCGGATGCCGGAGATGCGCTGGTAAATAATAAGGCCTT
>NZ_JBGVBR010000345.1:0-33801 GCF_045225735.1 Succinimonas sp.
CCCTATATCTCTTTGATAATGAAACGGCCATAGACGTACATGATAACGTAGCGCCGAAGGTCGGAAATCTTGCTTAAAGCATCGTCCGTCACATAAAAGTTAAGCTGCTTTACCGCTCTCTCATACAGGGTTTTAATCACCCGTACCCGGGTCTTCTCTCGCGCTTTGCTGTTTCTTTTGTACTTGAATTCAAAAATGTAGCTGGGACCTTTGCCCTTATTGATGGCCACAAGATCCGCCCGGCCCCGCAGGGTATCCGGAGAAACTGCAGGATTCAGAACCTCGGCGCCAAAGAGTTCCTTAAGTTCCAGGGCCGCCTTTAAATCTTCGCTGTCCTCGGGAGAAACACCGTCAGAATCAGCAGGGATGGCGGGCTTATCCTCTGGTTCGTCTTCCGGGACATCGCAGTACTCATCCTCGTTAAGGCCGTCCTCAAAAACAAAACTCCCGTTATGTTTTATGGGGTATTCCTTCGTAATATTGAAGCTCCCGCCTGCTGCCAGACTTAAGGCAGTGTATATTGTAAGAGCGATTTGGTTTTCCCCCTCGCGGGAGACATCGGTCTGGGTAAAGCCGCCGGTTATCCGGTGAAGCATGGCGCTTAATATGGAAATATCATTGGAAACCGCCATCATTCCCAGATCCTTTATACTCTCGATTTCCCGGAGGGCTGCGGGAGAGCGTGTCAGCAGAAATCTGGCAAAGAGATCCCGGAAATATTCATTTGGAATGGTAAGGTACTCGACATTGAGACTGCAGTTGGGGGTGCATTTCTTCTCTTCCTCGCTCATCATGGTGAGAAAGCCCAGATGATAAAGAATAGCAGCTCCTTCATGATAGTTCAGAGTTTTGTGTTCGGCAGAAAGCTTTACGGCCATGCCGATATTTGATGCCACGGGTCTTCGGTCATTGAGATCCTCAATAAGCTGTTTGCGATCCTGTTCATTTATCAGCATGAAACATCCGCATAGCTTGTCATAATCGATATTGGCCTCGGAAAAAAGTTTAAATGACGGGATTTCCCGATAATCATTTTCAATAAGTTCGCTGATAAAGTTCAGGCACATGGCGGCGTTGTAAACAGTGTTTTCGGCATTATCGGCAAATCTGTACCCGTCATATCTCCTCTTTATCTCCGCTCTTAACTCTTCCGGAGAGAACGGGCATTTCTCAAAATCCACAGTCTGCCTGAGCAGATCCATTACTTCTTCATCAGTGAAGCCGGCAAGCTCGTTAAATTGCGGGTCGGATGTTAAGTGTTCGGAGACAAAACCGGAAATTGCAGTATCCATGGTTATTGGCAGCATGCCCGTTACGTAGATTTTGCTAATGATACCCATTTGCTTGAAATTACGCAGCACTCCGTAAAAAGCTGAGAACTCACTGTCTATTCTGACAGCTTTCCTGGAAAGTTCCGGACTTCCGGTTAATATATCATTGGCAAAAAAGTCATATTCGTCGATGATGACCATGAGTCTTCCGGACAAATTTCCGCTCATGCCGTTTACATAGGTCAGGAATTCCTGAAGGGCCGCTGCGGGAATTCTGAACCCGTTGTAATAGCTGATGACGGAAGAATAACCATCTTCAGGATCTGCTGCTTTCAAAAAACCGGGTAACAGTTTCGGGTATGATCTGTAAAAATTAACAATGCCGTTTACGATATTGCGCTTAAAGAATGACAGCGCTTCTTCCACAGTGCTGTATGCGGCGCTGGCCGTGCCGTCTGCGGAACTGTACCCTCCGGAAAAGTCAAATTTAAGCACGTGAAAGGAGTTTTTCAGAGGAGTGGGGTGAGAAGCGATGCAGGTATTGCGAAACAGTCTGTCCCCTTCGTCCTTTAACGAGATATCGTAGTAGTACCGCAAAAGCTCGGCGAACATGGTCTTCCCGAATCTCCGTGGTCTTAAAAGCATGGAAACCGGATAACCATGGTTTTCATAAACCTCCAGAAAGCGGGTTTTATCCACATAGGCATAATTGTTGTCGATGATTTCCTTAAAACTGCTGGTTGTCAGTGGGTTATTTTTCAACATTGATCTCATCTCTTGTTTGTTATGCCCGTTGCATAAGGCCGTTTCCTCTCAGCATATCACTGAATCACCCCGTTCGGTTCTAAAACAATCTTCCAGTGTGTCCGTGCCTTCAATTTGACTGGTGCGAGAGACAATACCAGCAGCATTACGAGCTCTTTTAGGCTGTTCGCATTCTGGCTCTCTTTGAGGCTTCCTTCGGGGATGCGGCAATTTTCAGCAAGATTCCGAAAATCGGGAACGGGATTTTAATTTTATTCCCGGAAGCTTTATCACGGACTCTAGGAACACCCGGAAATATCCCCGGTAATGATAATCTGCATTTTTTAAAACAATGCAGGTTAACTTCCCCGCTGGGACGGGTTTACAGGTTTTTAATTTCCCTGGAATGAAGGCGATTATCCGGTGAAAGCCTTTATTTATAAGGCTTTTACCGAAATAAAACCCCGGGAGGATTTTTCCCGAAACAGGCTTATTTCCGAAATTCAGAGGATTCCCGGTCGCAGAATATCCCCCGCATTTCCGGAGTTATTCACAGGGGCCAGAAAAAATGGCGTCAGAAAAAACCGGGAGAAAAATCCGGTAACAGGGGAGATGAGATAAGGCTGCGGGAAGACGGAAACAGCAAGCCCGCACAGAAACGGGGGCTTTCCGGGGGATTATTATTGTCAAGATGTTAAGTTCGGCTGTTTTTCAGCAGGTTTCCGGGAACTGCCCTCCGGTTCTTGCTGCGGTACTGGATCTGCTTCGGAAGCGACGGCGCTGCCGTTTTCCGGTTTTCCGGTCTTCCGATCCAGAATGCTCCGGAATAACGACGCCTTGTCGGCAAGCGTGCTTTCAGAAGATTGCTGCGGGGCCTTCCCCGGCAGCTTGTACACCAAGTTCAGCGAGGTCGGCGTGGATCCTACCAGTATTTCTTCATCGCCCACCTGTACCAGAAGCAGCTTGGTTTTTGGGCCGGTAGGCAGCACTGAGATAAGCTTCAGTCTGCTGGCCCGGGAATTCGGCACCAAGCGGGTCTTTTTAAGGAGCCAGGACAGGGCGAAGATAAGCCCGATGACCAGAAAGCAGCTCATGGTGAATTCTAAGAGAGAGGCTCCGCCCCGGTTCTGGTCGGAGAAATCGGCGTTGCTGTCATTGCTTTGCAGGGTTTTCCCGCCAAAAAGGAGGTTTGAAGGAGCTTCGGGGGCCGCGCTGCTAACAGGGGCCGCGGTGCTCTTGCTGTCAGGGAGAGGGGACTCGATACGAGGAGGCTCCTTTTTAAGATCCTGATCCGGAGCCTGCTCCTGATAGAGATCCCGGTATTCCGTGCCGCCTTTCTGATTTCGGGAGGCTTGCTGGACAGGATCTGCGATGTTCTGTTCTCCGGGCTTGGCTTTCGGATTTTCTGCCGGAGCTTCCGCCGCGCTTCCGGCCGGGGTTTCCAGAGCAGGTTCGGTTTCAGCGCGGAGATCCGGAGCGGCCAAAAGCAGTCCGGCAGCCAGAACGGGAACCAGAACGGAGAACAGGCGGCGATTTTTATCAAGTAATGAATTCATATGAGGTTTTGCCTTTCCGGTGAATTTTTCATGCTGAAACTGAACCGGCATCTCGCCGGCATTTCCAGAGGTCTTTCAGGAATTCTATCATCCCGGGTCATAACAGGCAAAGGAAGGGCAAAATTTCCCAGCAGGGCCAGAGGACTAAAGCTCAGTCTCCCGGTTTCGTATTTCCAGAAGCTCTCCGGAGATCTGCCAGTTCCAGGTGGCGGTGGTGGGCTCCAGGGGCTTCATGGCAATGCATTTTGCCGGGCAGACCGGAAGGCACTTTTCACAGCCCATGCAGAGCGAGGGATCCACCCAGTGCTTTTCCTTGAGCTTTCCGGTAATGGAATCATAGGGGCAGACCTTGGAGCATTTGGTGCAGCCGATGCACTTTTCCTGATCGATAAGAGCCACCAGTTCCTCCGAGGCCCGGACGTTTCTGGCCGGCACCGGAACATGCATGAGTTCGGCCAGAGCCCGGGTGCAGGAGTCCCCGCCGGGGGAGCAGAGATTTACCGGAGCCTCGCCCCGGGCCACGGCGGCGGCATATTCCCGGCAGCCGATGTAGCCGCACTGACCGCACTGGGCGCCGGGGAGGGCCTTCTCAATTTCATCGGTCAGGGGATTTTTGTTTTTATCGGCAAATCTTTCGGCGGCAAAGCTTAAGGAGCCCCCCAGAATAAAGGCGGCTGCCGAAAATATCAGCACTACAAGCAGCAAATGAAACATCTGAACGAGAAACCCAGTCAGTCTTACCAAAGAAACTTATCCGGCCGCAAAAGGAACGCCGGAGTCCGGAAGAGTCTGTCTTCCGGAATGCCACGCGCATTATACACTTTCAGTGGGGATTTGACAGGAGGTTTCCGGTCATAAAAAAAGGCCCCGGTTAACGGAGCCTTTGCTGTGTAAGAGGTGTCAGAAATCAGTCAGCATCAGGAAAGCTGTTCCTCCTGAGAGTTTTCGGTCGCGGCGCCTGCCGTCTGAACGTTTTCCGCCTGAGCCGGCGCAGGTTCCGAGGAAACCTCTTCCTCTGCGGGAGCTTCATTCTGCGGAACCGGACTATCCTGAGGTTCCGCCTGCTCTGCCTTTGGAGTCTCCTCTGCGGCAGGTTCGGTCATGGGCACCTCGGAAAGGTTTCTGATGGCGCTGAAGCCGGCATGACTGGCCTCCGGAGCGAACTCCTCGCCTTCCCGGCCGCTGGCCTCCGGAGCCTCCGGGAGCTCGCAGGAAGCGGGTTCGGCAGCCTCGGAACAGGACATATTGGCGATGCCGCTGAAGCCGGCATGTCTGCCGGAAACCTTAGGCTCCGGAGCAGACGTCATGGCTTCTGCCGGCTGAGCCTCCGGAAGGTCGCAGTCCTGAGGCAGGGTGGCGGCCACGCTGGTGAGGGCGACGTTTCCGATGCAGCCCACCCGGGCCGGAGCTTCAAAGACGAAGGGCTTCTTTGCCGGCTTTTCCGGTACTGGCTTCTTTGCGGCAGTCTCCGGAGATCCGGCCTTTTCTCCTGCTGGAGCGGCAGCGTCATGGTGCTTCTTCCGGGACGGTCTTCCTTCCGGAGCGTTCTTGCCCCGGGGATTCTGGCTGTCCGGCCGGTTCTTGCGGCCCCGTACCTGAATCTTCTCCTCGACTACCGGGCGGGAGCTCTTGTCCGCAGCATTCTGAGCCGAAACGCTCTCGTCTCCTGCGGCATTCTTATAGCCCTTCCGGGGTTTATCGTTCTGGAAATCTCCGTCACGGCCGTTACGGCGCTGCCGGGGCTTGCCGTCCCGGGAGGCGTCTTTGCCGCGGACGCGGGACGGCGATTCCGGACGCTTCTTGCTGGGACGGTTCTTAGGCTGGAGCTCCTTGGGAGTTTCCGGAATGGCCTCCGGAGTTTCGCTGCCTCTGAAGAATCCCACAATGGTACGCATCATCTTCTTGAAGATGCCCACGGATTCGGCGGAATCGACCTTTTCAGGACGGGGAGCCGGCGGAGTCAGTCCGGCCTGGATGGAACTGAAGTCCACTGCCGGGATCATGGGAGCGCTCTTCCGGGCGGCATGCCGGTTCAGGGACTGATCCTGAGCGGCGGCCGGGAAGTTGCTGGGAGCGGGAGCGCCCTGTTCCTGACGCCGTTTCATGAGCTGGAAGGTGCTTACGCTGTCATCGCCTTCGCCTTCTCTCACGCGGTTGATCTCGAAATGCGGGGTTTCCAGTCTTTCGTCCGGGAGAATATACACTCTGACGTCATGACGCTTTTCCACGGCCTGAACCGCATTGCGCTTTTCGTTGATGAGGAAGGCTGCCAGTTCCACCGGCACATTGGCGTAGACGCTGGCGGTGTTTTCCTTCATGGCCTCTTCCTCGATGATGCGGAGGATGGAGAGAGCCAGAGAGCCGTTATCCCGGATGGCGCCCTGACCGCCGCAGCGGGGGCAGACATGAGAGGTGGATTCGCCCAGGGAAGGCCGGAGCCTTTGCCGGGACATTTCCAGAAGGCCGAAACGGGAGATTTTGGCAAACTGAATCCGGGCCCGATCCTGTCTCGTGGCTTCCCGCATTCTGTTTTCGATTTCCCGCTGATTCTTCACCGGAGTCATGTCGATGAAGTCAATGACAATGAGACCGCCCACGTCCCGGAGCCGGAGCTGCCGGGCAATTTCCTCGGCTGCCTCGATGTTGGTCAGAAGGGCGGTTTCTTCGATGTCGCCGCCTCTGGTGGACTTGGCGGAGTTAACGTCAATGGAGGTCAGAGCCTCGGTGGGATCGATGACGATGGAGCCGCCGGAGGGCAGCTTGACCTCGCGGTGGTAGGCGGATTCGATCTGGGACTCAATCTGGAAGTGGTTGAACAGGGGATCCTCGCCGTCGTACATTCTGACCTTGTTTACAAAGTCGGGACGGACAATGGAAACCTGCTTGAGAACGTGATCAAAGACCTCCTGATTGTCGATGAGAATCTCGCCGATATCAGGACGGAGGTAGTCCCGGATGGCCCGGTGCACTATATTGCTTTCCTGATGGATCAGAAACGGAGCCGGACGGCTTTGGGCCGCCAGCTGAATCATCTCCCACTGCTTAACCAGTATCTGCAGATCCCAGTTAAGCTCCTCGGCGGTCTTGCCGACTCCGGCGGTGCGGACGATAACCCCCATGCCGTCGGGGATGGCGAGAGAATTCAGAGCCTGCTTGAGCTCGATTCTGTCATCTCCGTCGATGCGATGGGAAATACCGCCGGCATGGGGATTGTTCGGCATGAGAACAATATAGGAACCGGCAAGAGAAACGTAGGTGGTCAGGGCAGCGCCCTTAAGTCCGCGTTCCTCCTTCTCGATCTGGACGATAACCTCCTGACCTTCCCGGATAGCGTCCTTAAGACTTTGCCGGTCGGTATAGGAGTATCCCGGCTGGAAGTATTCCCGGGCGATCTCCTTCAGGGGCAGAAAACCGTGCCGATCCACGCCGTAATCAACAAAAGCCGCCTCGAGACTGGGCTCGATGCGGGTGATGATTCCCTTGTAGATGTTGGCCTTTTTCTGCTCATGTCCGACAGCTTCAATATCCAGGTCGTAGATCTTCTGGCCGTCCACAAGCGCAACACGCATCTCCTCTTCCTGAGTTGCGTTTATTAACATTCTTTTCATTAAATTGCTCAACTTATCGGTACAGCACTGCATGTGCCCGGAAGGCCCGGAGCTTCAGTAAACGGCATCGCTGCCTGAAGTCTTACCCTGAGGCCGGGAGCGCAGTTGTGAGCACGATTGACCTTCAGCTCAAACTGTACAGAAACAGGTAAAAAGCGAAAGGGTGTCCCTGAAATCAAAGGATACCCTGCTGTAAAACAATATGACAAAAACCAGCTTTACGTTGTGCGATGCCTTGATTTTCGGGCAGGCATCCAGGTCCGAACAAAAGCCCTGTAATTATCACATTTTTTTAATGGCCTGACCACAAAGTCACTTATAAAATGGTGTCTGTATTGAGATTTTGTCACGTTTTATCCCGGAGGCGGCTCTGCCCGGAGAAATCAGTTTCAGATCCGTTTCGTTTCCCGGCATCCCGCTGCTCCGGCAGTTACCCCGGGGTCAGGCCCCCGGAAAACTGAGATCCCGGCGGGATTCCGGGAATATTTTCGGGAAGAAGGCCGTATTTTTGGGATAAAAACATGGCCGGGGAGCGTTTTTTCCCGGGAAAATGTTACCTCACCGGAAAAACGGCATCACTCCGAGCCTGGTATTCCGGAGGTTTCATTCTGATGTGGTACACTCATTCACCGCAGGTACTGATTACAATACAGGAGCTTTTTTATGAGTATTAAGATTTTCGGACATCCCCGCTGTCCCGACTGCGTGTCCCTGAGAGCCAGCATTATGGCCAATGAGGGGCAGATTTCCTTTGAAGGACACGATATCAGCCAGCTTGAGGATCTGCATGCCTTTATGGCGCTCCGGGATGCTTCCCCTGCTTTTGACCGTTCCAGAAAGATTGGCGATATCGGCATTCCCTGCATTGTCACCGAAAGCGGCGCAGTCCGGCTGGACTGGGAGGAATATTTCCGGGAGCAGGGCTTTAAGGTGGTTCATGCTGATGCAGAGGGCCCTTCATGCAGCATTGACGGCAGCGGCTGCTAGCCTCCGGCGATGCTCCGGAGAAGTTTAAGGAGAGTATTTGCAGATAGGTCAGGCAGTATCACATGAAATATCCAAATATTCAGGAAGCGCGTTTTGTTTCCAGACTTAATCGTTTTGCGGCGCGGGTGGAGATTAACGGAGAGATCCAGGATGCTCATGTCAAGAACACCGGCCGCTGCCGGGAGCTTCTGATTCCGGGAGTTCCGGTGTATCTCGTGCGAGCTCCGGGGCCGCTCCGGAAGACCTCCTGGGATCTGGTCAGCGTTCTTAAGAATAACCGCCTTATGATCAACATGGACAGTCAGGCCCCCAACCGGGTGGCGGCGGAATGGCTGGCCACCCAGGGCTTTGACGAGGTGCGGCCGGAATTTCCCTTCGGAAAGTCCCGGCTGGATTTCTTCATGCGCCGGGGGGAGACGAACTATCTTATGGAGGTCAAGGGCTGCACCCTGGAGAAGGACGGCATGGGCTATTTTCCCGATGCGCCCACAGCCCGGGGCGTCCGGCATATCCGGGAGCTTATCCGGGCCCGGGAAAGCGGCTACGATGCCACGCTGCTCTTCGTAATTCAGATCAACGGCGTTCATGAGGTGCGTCCCAACGGGGAGACCCATCCGGAGTTTGCCCGGGTCTGGGAGGAAGCCGAAAAGGCCGGAGTGCGCATTGCCTTTCTGGAATGTCAGGTTACCCCGGATTCTCTGGTTTCAGCGGGCTCCTCCCTGAAATTCTGAGCATTGCGGGCCGAGCCGGGGCGGGCGGTTTCAGCTCCGGCCGCCTTCCTTAATCCTGCTGCCGCTTTCTCATTTGGCGCTGGTTCCGCCTTCCTTCCCTGAGAAGCCTTCTCTTTGCCAGAATTCCCGGGCATATTCCTGAACCTCTTTTCTTTTTATCTTCAGGCCCTGATCCCAGACCGGATTCCAGGGGATCCAGACCTTGGGAATGAGGACGCGATCCAGAAGCCGGGCGGCCGCGTTTTTCAGGGATTCCCGGATCTCCCGGGACAGCGGGGCGGGGAGACTTTCTCCGTCCTTTTCCTCGTATTCGGGCCGGCATTCCGGAAGAGGACTTGCGGTTTTGATCACCGCCGCGGCCATGGCGCCCCATTCCGGATCCGGGAGCGGCACCACCACGGCTTCCCGAATCCCGGGAATTTTCAGGAGCTCCCGTTCCACGCTTTCCGGAATAATATTCTCCCCGCCGGAAATAAACATGAAATCCCGGCGTCCCAGAATCCGGAGCCCGTTCGGAGTCATGATCCCCGTATCCCCGGTGGCGAACCAGCCCTCCGGATCCGCAAGAGCGTTAATGGTTCCCCGAGAGCCAAGACAGCCCAAAGCCAGAGACGGCCCCCGGATCAGGACTTCTCCGGCTGAGTCCGGAGTTCCTCCCGGAAGAGATCCGGAGATGCGGCAGCTCCAGCCGGGGAGCGGCCTTCCGGAATAGTCCCCGGGGCCTCCCGTGAGCTCCCCCAGAAAGGCGAGAGAGGCGGTTTCGGTCATGGCGTAGGAAACAAATAGCCGTACCCGGGGATAAAGCTCCCGGAATCTTCGGACGGTTTCCGGAGAAAGAGGAGCTCCTCCGGCCAGGATCCATTTCAGGGAGCGGAGCTTTTCCGGAGCAGGGGATTCGTTAACGAGCCGCCAGATCTGGGTGGGCACCAGAGAAAGGGCGGTAATGCCCGACCGAGCAATGCTGTCCGGGAGGGAAAGCCGGGGATCCGGCGCCGCCATGGCCGCGCCCGAAACCACCGCCCGGAATATTACCGCCTGTCCTCCGGCATGATTGAGAGGAATACTCAGAGCATAACGGTCGCTTGCGGTGATCCCGAGAGCCCGGCAGGCGTTTTCCGCGCTAACGAGATGATTTTTAAGGGAGTGAACGATGATCTTGGGAGTCCCGGAGGATCCTGAGCTCATAAGGAGATTTGCCGGAGTGTCCGGATCGCTCCCGGATAACAGGTCGGTAAATTCCGGAGTTTCCTGTTTTTCCGGCAGTCCCGGCATTCCCGGAAGCTCCTTATCAGCGGCATCTTCCGGATCGAAGATTACTCCGTTTGTCATTCCCCGGATCTCGGCAAGGCGGCTCTCGCATTCCCTGAGGGAGAACGGCAGAACTGTTTTCCTAAGATAAAGGGCTCCCAGAAAGGCGGCCGCGTAGTTTGCATTGCCCCGGGCCGGGAGGAGCACGGTTTTTTCGGGAATACTTTTCAGGAGGGCCTGCATGCGGGCGGCTTTTTTCAGGAGATCCCGCCAGGTGACGGTTTCTGTTCCTGAGTCTGTTTCGGAAATAACGGCGGGGAGATCCGGAGTCAGCCGAACCCGCTCCGGAAAGAAGCCCGGAGAAAAGAGCAGAGGTTCCGGGGCTCCCGGCGTTTTCATGGTTTCCGCTTCCGTACGTTCGCAGGCTGTTTTGTTAAGTTCATCCATCGCATTCCTTCCGCTAAATATGCCTTTCCGGGGCTGTTTCATCCCCCGGTTTGATGTCCCGGCCTCTCCTTCTAAAGCTCCCGGACGCAGACAGCCATGAAGCTATCTATGGTACGGGCCTCCTCCGGAAAGTACTTCAGGGTGTCCGTGCCCGAATCTGTTTCAAAGCGGGCAGCTAATCTTCGAATCCATCCTATGCCCGCGGGGCTTTCAAAGGCCGATGACAATACCGGGCGGATCTCCCGGAGGCTCATAAAGCCGGGGATGAGCGCCGGCTTTATTACCGGCTTTATCCGGTAATGCCGGAGCACCTCCGGGAGCTCCGTCCCGGGAAAGCAGGCGGCAAATTCCCCCCAGAGGGTGTCCAGCCCCAGGGGAATTCCCAGAGAAAGGCAGGCGGAAAGGGCGGGCAGGGGATCCTCAAACCAGCCCAGAGAGTCTCCCAGAGCGGCGCTAATGCGGCGGGCGTTTTCGGGAGAGAGACTTCTGTTGCCATCCGGGTTTATCATGACGCGTCCCCGGAGTCCCCGGGCGAATATCTCCCGGAGAAGCTCCTCTATCAGGGAAAGCTCTTCGGAAAGGGGAAAGATCCCCGCCTTGATTTTAATGCCCATGGGGGAACCGGAATCCTGTCCGGATCCCGATGATAAGTCCCGGAGAATGTTGTCCAAAAGGGGCCCCCGGCGGGCCCGGATTTCCGGAGGCGTCCCGAAAAGGCTGCAAAGGGGCGGCTTTTCCGGAAGGCCATTAAGCGGGAACTTCAGCATGGCGACGGCAAAAAGAGCCTCGGGAGTCCTGAGATCCCCCTCCGGTATTTCCATTCCGTAATCCCGGCACCTCTGAAACGTCAGCAGATCCCGGAGGATATCCTCCTCCCGGGAGGGAGAAAACCCGGGCAGGGGGGCAAATTCCCCCAGATCTCCCCCGGGAGAACAGAGGAGGAAGCCCCGGCGTTCCCGGATCTGAAAGCCGTTCTGCGTAAGCGGGGCTTTCAGGGGGATCCGGTACCTGAAAATACGCTGAATCTGCATTGGCTTACGGGCCGGGCTTCTTAAGGATTGCGCACAAATTTTGCGAAGTCCGGCTGCCGTTTTTCATTAAAGGCATTTCGGCCTTCCTGCCCCTCTGCGGTCATGTAGAAGAGCATGGTGGCATCTCCCGCCAGCTCCTGAAGGCCGGTCTGGCCGTCGCAGTCCGCATTGAGGGCCGCCTTCATGCAGCGCAGGGCGATGGGGCTGTTTCTCAGGATTTCCCGGCACCATCTTACGGTTTCCTTTTCCAGATCCCTAAGAGGAACCACGGTGTTCACGAGACCCATTTCCAGAGCCTCCGCCGCATTGTACTGCCGGCACAGGAACCAGATCTCCCGGGCCTTTTTCTGTCCCACGATGCGGGCCATGTAGGAGGCCCCGAAGCCCCCGTCGAAGGATCCCACCCGGGGGCCGGTCTGCCCGAAAACGGCATTGTCCGCGGCGATGGTGAGGTCACAGACCAGATGGAGCACATGGCCGCCCCCGATGGCATAGCCGGCTACCATGGCGATGATCGGCTTCGGACAGGTGCGGATCTGTCTCTGGAGATCCAGCACGTTCAGGTGATGCACGCCGGAATCATCCTTATATCCGCCGTAGTCTCCCCGCACCTTCTGATCCCCGCCGGAGCAGAAGGCCAGATCTCCGGCTCCGGTAAAAATCACCGTGCCGATACGGGGATCAAAGCGGGCATCCTGGAGGGCCTTTTCCATTTCCATGACGGTCAGGGGACGGAAGGCATTCCGCACATGCGGCCGGTTGATGGTGATTTTGGCGATGCCGTCGGGGGTCTTGTGGTAGAGGATATCGGTAAAGCCCATCTCAGAGGTAAGATCCTGCCATGCTGCGGGGGCGTAAAGAGAGGGATCGTCTTTTTGCATGCTGTTTCCTTTAAAAACTGAAGAATAAACTGAAGCGCCGCCAGGCAATAACTTGGCATCATAAGGCAGAGCCGAAGTCAGGATCGCTTCAGCGGCGAATGCGTCCGGCTCCGGGCCGGCTTTCCTTAAGGACATTATATAACATGTCCCGCTCCTCATATTTCCGGCGTCCGGAGACTCTCCCGGCCCGGAACCTGGCAGCGATTTCGGAGAAAGTCTTCGATAATGCGGGCGGTTTCTTCCGGGACTTCATCATGAATATTGTGTCCGGCATGGGGAACGGTCAGCAGGGCAATATCGGGCCCGGTGACGCTTTTCAGAAGAGCCTGGTATTTCGGATCCCGTTCTCCCGTGAGGAGCAGTACCGGAAGCTCCCGAGAGGCCTCGAGAGCGGGGAGGAGCCAGGGCATGCGGCCGGAACTCAGGCAGCTGAGTACCCGGGCGGCTTCCTCCCCCTTAATATGCCGGCGCTTTTGGATCAGGCTTTCCCGGACACGGGAGGAGAGCCCGGCAAATACCGGCTGGGTATACCATTCCCGGAGAAGCTCCGGAGAAAACTCCGCCGCAAATCTCCGGGCGAGATTTTCATCATGAAGAAGCCGGCGTCTTCTTTCTTCGGGATCCCGGATCCCCAGGCCGGAGCTTTCCAGAATAAGGCCGGAGATCATCGGCCAGTCCCGGCGGAGGTCTCCGGGGTATTCCGGACTGTTCTTAAGACCGTTTTCCGGCGTCTTCGTTTCATTCTCCGCCTTATTCTCCCACTCATACTCTGCCGCGCACTCCGCCTTATACTCCGGACTCATGAAAAGAGCAGAGAGAGCCAGGCGCCCCCCGAGAGAGTAGCCATAGAGGCATACCCGCTCCGCTCCGGATGCGGTGATAATTTTCCGGAGCCGGGCCCGGGCCTCCCGGAAGAAATAGTCCGGGGGAAGATCCCGGCGCTGTAAAAGCTCCCGGGTCTCCTCCGGAGACGGCAGGAGATCCTCGGGAAGGATCTCCCGGGAGTCTTCAGAAATAAGCTCTCTAACCCTGGCGAATTCTCCGGGGACTCCCATAAACCCCGCCAGAAAAAACACCTTCACCGCCGCAGCCGGCCCGCATTCTTCAGAAAACCCGGTCATGATTGATCCGCCTCGTTTGCCGCCTTGTTTTCAGAGGGGGAGGGATCGGAAGGCAATCCTGGGGCCTCGGCCGTCAGTTCCCGAAGCATATTAATCCCTTCCCCCGGAGGCAGGGGGATTTCCAGCACTTCGCCTGCGGCGGGCCCCCGGATAAGATCCCGGAGTTCCGCTTCCCGGGTTACCTGCCGCCAGGGGATCCCGAACATGCCGGCCGCTCCGGCAAAGGTTACATTCTGGGGGTTCACAAAAAGCTCCTTCAGGATCGCTTCATCCGGCACCGGGAATTTCATAAAGATATTGCCGCCGTTGTTGTTAAGAATGATAAGCCGCACCCGGTATTTTCTGAGGAGGGCGATCCCGGAAAGATCATAAAGGGCGCTGGTGTCTCCGATAACCGCGGTGATTCCGGTGTCCGGAAAGCAATGGGAGAGCCCGGCTGCCGCGGCGATAAGTCCGTCGATGCCGGAAACTCCGCGTGAGGTGAAAATCCCCCGGGGGTATTCCGGACAGAGGAGAGTATCCGCCAAGCGGGCCGGGAGGCTGTTTCCGATAAGGAGCGGAGTTTCAAGTTTGGAGAGCGCCGCAATAACGGAGGCTTCCGTAAGACGATCCCCTGCCGCATTCCCGGAGGAGAGCTTTTCCATGACAGGCCCTGGCATGAGACACGGATTTTCCGTAAAAAAAGGATCTCCGGAGGAAACTGACGTTCCGGCCGGATTCCCGTCTGTCAGGCTGAGAATGGTCTTCCTGAGAACCTCCGGGGTGATTCTGATGACGGGCCCCGGATGCCCGGAGGCATTTATCCCGTCGGTGTATTTCGTGATGAAAATAACCTCTCCCGGAAAATCCCGGATAAAGGAGAGCAGCTTTTTGGAGATGAAATGCCCCTCCAGCACGATGAGCCTCCGGCAGGTTCGGAGCCTTTCATAGGCTCCGGGTAACCGGGCAGTCAGAAGATCAAAGGGGGGCAGCACCGGGATGCGGCCCCGGAGATTGCTCTGGATATCGGCGATGACGGGATGCCCGGTTTTTCTGAGGGGCTCCGCAAGCAGGGCCGCATCCTCCGGCGGCAGGGAACCCGCAGCGATAAGCGCGGGGCTTTCCGGCGCCAGAAATGTTTTCAGGGTTGTCAGAAGACTGTTTCCGGGAAGTGTTTCGGGCCGGAGATCCGTAAAGGAGTGCTCCCCGGCCTGGTTATCATTTGCGGGGAGGCGAGCCGGGAGCGGACTCTCTGCTGGATCCCCGTAAAGAGGTTCCCGCATTTCCACATTGAGATGCAGGGGGATTCCTGAGGCCAAAGCTTCCGCAAGGGCCGAGCTTATCCTCCTCTTTGCCGCGGCAAGTTCAATCTCGCTGGTCAGTACCGGAACATGAACAAAAACGGCATAGCTCCCGAAAATCCCGTCCTGGCGGCAGGTCTGGTTGGCTCCGGTTTCCAGAAGCTCCCAGGGCCGGTCGGCGGTTATCAGGATCAGGGGAATATGACTCATCCGGGCTTCCATGACGGCCGGAAGCAGATTCCCGACGGCGGTGCCGGAGGTGGTGACCGCCGCCGCGGGAATGCCGGAGCCCCGGGCGATGCCCAGAGCCAGAAACCCGAGATCCCGCTCATCGAAGTGCGTATGAAAGGCGAGTTCGGGCAAGCGGCTGCGGAGCAGGGCAAAGGGAGCGCTGCGGGAACCCGGGGCAATGCAGAGATCCCGGAGCCCCAGAGAGACCAGAAGAGAGAGAATGCCGTTTGCGGCCAGAGCGCTGGAAAGCATGATGAGAACCTCAGTTTGTCTGCAATTGCCCGGATTCGGTTCCGGCGGGGAGATCTGTAATGATGGAGATTAAATCTCGGGGGAGACAGAGAGCCTCACAGGCGGCCTTCATTTTGCTGCCGGTTTCCCGCCATTCGCTCTCCGGCCGGGAGGCAGGGAGAATGCCGGCTCCCCCGTAAAGGGTGACGCTGCGGGAATGAACCCGGGCCGAACGCAGCAGCACTGCCAGGGTAAGACGGTCTCCATCTCCGGAGACTCCGGTTCTGATGCAGCCTCCCAGTCCGGCATAAAGGGATTCCGGAAGCAGTCCTGCAACCCGGAGAAAGCTGAGGGCCGGTTCCCGGGGAAAGCCCAGCACCGCCGGGGTGGGGTGGAGTTTCCGGGAGACCTCAAGAGGCGCTGCCCCCTCCTTAAGAAGTCCCGAGATCGGGGTTTTGAGGTGCTCGATGTAGTCCAGAGACTTCAGTGTCAGAGGGCCGATGCAAAGGGAAAGAGCGAGCTCTGCTAGTCTTTCCTTTATCTCCTCTGCCACGATGCTGTTTTCCTGAATGTTTTTGGCATCCCGGAGGAGGACGCTCCCCTGCCCGGGAGGGCAGGATCCGGCCAGAGCCTCGGTGCGGAATTCCCGGCCCCGGGACTGTAACAGGGTTTCCGGAGAGAAGGAAACGAAGAGAGAGTCCTCCGGGCCGGCCAGACAGGCATAAAAGTAAGTGCCGCAGGGTTCCTGAGCAAGCCGCCGGAAAATAAGATCCCGAAGGAGATCGGGAGGATTAGGCGCCGTCTTTAGGATAATCTCGGCCCGGCGGGACAGCACCACCTTGTGGAATTTCCCCTGCCTCATATTTTCCTGAGCCCGGAGGACAGTATCCCGAAAGCTCTGATAATCCGGAAAGAGATGAAGAGCTTCAGCGGAGAGATCGCTTTCCCGGGGGAGGACAGGAGGGATATCCTGCGGGAAACTGTCAAGGGCGGAGAGAATCCTTGCCGCAAAGTCCCGGGGGAGCCCCCGGCGGAAATGCAGCTTTGCAGATCTGTCCCCCGCTGATGCTGCCGGAGGGAAAGTCCCGTCCTCCGGAGGCGCGGGGAATTCCAGAAAGACATCCGGGACATGCCGGGTGATGACCGGGGGACAGGCGAAGGGGGACTCCAAAAAGAAGAAGGAGTCCGGTCCCTCATGTTCCGGGGCTTCCGTTACGGCGCTTAAGGTTTCATCAAGGAAAAAGCCCAGATAAAGCCCGCCCCGGAGATCCGAGAACACCCGAAGGGATCTTCCGGGAAAGGAGTCCCTGAGGGCGGGATCCGTGAGAACGCCGATTAAGCCTCTGGCCGCAGGGAACGGGAGATCCCGGGTATCCGGAAGCTCGGCTTCGGGAGCATCAGAAACAGAGGGAAGTGTCTTAGGAAAAGAATTCATGCCGCTATTTCCCTGTTGAGATCCCCGGGCTCCGTCAAATTATACCGGGCAGCGGGAAGGGTATTCCGGAACCTGAGGCGCATAGCGCATCCGGTGCCTTTTTGAGGGGCGCAGACTGCCGCGCGAGGGCTCAGAGCCAGCTTATACTAACAGGATTATAGCTTTCCGGGGGCGTGATTTCAAATCCGGAGGCCGGCGGGTTCCGCCTTTTCAGGAACCGGGCGGGGACTCCGGAAGGAAGGCGGCGTAATCTGGGCTTAAGGTTAAAACTGTGGGCTTTCCCGGCCCCGGGGAGTATAATCCGCCCTGTCCGGAGAACGGACAATAAAGAGACAAACTTATTTCCGGGGCGCGGCGGCGAGACCATGGTTAATTTCAGCGGCATTAAGGCAGTGATTTTTGATATTGACGGAACCCTGATGGATTCCGTGGGCCGGATCATTATGACCATGCAGCTTTCCTTCAGAGAGCTGGGCATTCCGGAGCCGGATGCGGCGGCGGTAAAGAACGTCATCGGGCTTTCACTGAAGGAGGCAGCGGAGAAGCTGCTTCCGGAGGCGGTTCCGGATGTCCGTCTGGCTTTGGTGGCTGCCTACCGGAAAAATTACACCCTTTTGGAGGATCGGGAGCCCACGGAGCTCTTTCGGGACGCGGTGCCGTTTCTCCGGGAGCTCCGAACCCGGGGCTTCCATGTCGGTCTTGCCACGGGGAAGTCCCGGAAGGGGTGCCGCCGGGTGCTGGAGGGCTACGGTCTTTCTCAGTATGTGGATGTGTCGGTGGCGGGGGATGAATTCCCCTCAAAGCCGGCCCCGGACATGCTTTGGGCCGCGGCCGGCATGCTGGGGCTTCCGGCGGCCTCCTGCCTCATGGCGGGGGATTCTGAGCTGGATCTTATGATGGCGGAAAGAGCCGGCATGCCCGGAGCCGGGGTGCTTACCGGAGTCCATGACCGAGAGCGTCTTGCCTCCTGTCATCCGATAGTCATTGCGGAAAATCTTACGGAGCTCCGGAAGCTTTTGCTGGGAGAATAACGGCGCGATTCAGGGGCTCCGGGGCCCTGTCGCCCCCGGAGCAAAACCGGGGCGGGCGGTCAGGACGATTAATGAAAGCCCCGGGATGTTGAAAGAAATTTTGACTTAGTCACTTTTTTTATATATCATGCGCACACTATGCAAAAAGTGAAAATTCCACATAAGGTGGATCCTGTTCGGGCAGCAGCGAAAAAGCTCGATTATGACGGCTATATTCCCCGGGATAAGCTGGAGCGGCTCGCTGGCGTTGTGGAAACTGTTTTAAGTGATGCTGAGGTTCGTTTGTCCTTTAGTGTCGATTTGCAGGGTTTAACCGTAATTGAGGGCAGTGCCGGTGCCGCTGTGAAGTGTGAATGCCAGCGCTGCGGCGATCCGTGCGAACTCGGATTGTCCGCCGATTTTCATTACACTGCTGATGAAAAGAAGGCCAGGGATCTTGGTCTGGAGGACGATTACGATTTTGCCGATTTGGATGAGTTTGGCGAGCTGGATATTTACAATCTGGTGGAAGACGAGCTCATGCTGAGCCTCCCCATGGTGATCATGCATCCGGAAGGAGAGTGTGAGATGCCGGAAGGCGGGGTTTATGGTAAAATTGTTACAGAGAACACAGAAAGCAACCCTTTTGCGGTGTTAGGTAAATTAAAGAAAAGTTAGGAGAAGGCTATGGCCGTTCAGCAAAATCATAAGTCACGTTCCCGTCGCGATATGCGCAGATCCCACGACAGTTTAACCGCTGCCAAGGTATCTGACGATAAGGCTACCGGAGAATTTCATCTGCGTCACAATGTAACCGCTTCCGGCTACTATAAGGGTGAAAAGGTGGTTAACGCCCCTGTGAAAGACGTTAAGAAAGAAGACTGATAAGTTATCATGAACGTTGAAGGGTAAGGATTTTTCCATTGTCTGAAATTATTCTTGCCATAGACGCCATGGGAGGGGATTTCGGTCCCCGCAGCGCAGTGCCTGCCATTAAGCGGGCACTGTCTGTTTATGGCGATTTAAGATTTCTGGTATACGGCCAGGAAAACATGGCGCTGCCCTATCTCCGGGAATGCTCTCTGGCAAAAGATGACCGCGTGATTCTCCGGCACCGCCCTCATGCCGTTACCAACAACCTGAGCCCGCTGGCTGCTTTGCGGCTCCGGGATTCCTCCTCCCTTTACGCCGCGGTGGCCGCGGTGAAGGAGGGGGAGGCTTCCGGAGTGGTTTCCGCCGGCAGCACCGGAGCTCTGGTCACCATTTCCGATTATGTTCTGGGAAGAATTCCCGGCATTTCCCGCTGTTCCCTGGGAAAAATCATTCCCACCTTTGATCGCCGTAATCCCGCATCGGTGCTTTTGGATCTGGGAGCCAATCTGGCCCAGACCCGGGAGGTGATCCTGCAAAATGCCCTCATCGGGAGTATTGTGGCCCGGTGCTTCATGAATATCTCCCGTCCGGAGCTGGCCATTCTCAATGTGGGCTCTGAGGGCAGCAAGGGCCCCGCCTATCTGCAGGAGGCGGCCCGGGATCTCAGAAATGCGGAGTTTTGCAGCTTCCGGGGTTTTGCCGAGGGGAGCGATATTTTCAGCGGACGGTTTCAAGTGATTGTCACCGACGGCTTTTCGGGAAACATCGCTCTGAAAACCGCCGAAGGACTGTACCGGGGGCTGGCTGAAAGATCCGGGCTCCGGGGAAATAATTTTTTCCTTGCGCCGATCCGGCATTTTTTTAAAAGAAAAATTGGTATAATGCAACCTGATAAATATAATGGATCAACGTTGCTTGGTCTTAATGGCATTGCGGTGAAGAGTCACGGCAGCGCCAGTCAGATGGCATTTATGAACGCAATAATTCAGGCCCGGCTGCAGTGTGTCAACCGTCTTCCGGAATTGATTGCATCACAATTAACCTCCATGAAAAGGTAAACCGCGGATGTATAGCAGGATATCAGGCACCGGCAGCTTTTTGCCCGCCAGGGTGCGTACCAATGCCGATCTCGAAAAGATGGTTGAAACCAGTGATGAGTGGATAACTGAGCGCACAGGCATTAAAGAGCGCCGTATTGCCGAGGAGGGAGATTCTGCTCCTGTCATGGCCGCCCGGGCCGCGGAAAAGGCTTTGGAGGCTGCGGGGATTACGGCGGCAGATGTAGACCTCATTGTGGCAGGCACCACCAGCTCCCAGTATGCCTTTCCCTCTGTGGCCTGCGATGTGCAGAGGATTCTCGGCGCTTCCGGACAGCCGGCCTTTGACGTGGCCGCCGCCTGCTCCGGCTTCAGCTTTGCCATGAGCATCGCCGATGCGTATATCAGAAGCGGTTCCGTCAAAAGAGCGCTTGTTATCGGGGTGGACTCTCTTTCCCGGGCCTGCGACCCCGAGGATCGCACCACCATCATTCTTTTCGGGGACGGCGCCAGCGCCTGCATTCTCGAGGCCTCTCAGGATCCCGGCGTTTATTCCTGCGAAATTCATTCCGACGGCAATCATGCCGAGCTTCTGATGCTGCCCAACGTGGATCGGGTGACCCGCGAACCCGCCTGGATGCTGATGAAGGGGCATGAGGTTTTCAAATACGCCGTCAAGACCCTGAGCTCCCTGGTTACCGATACCCTGGACAAGAACGGGTTTTCCAAAGGAGATCTGGACTGGCTGGTGCCGCATCAGGCCAATTTCCGCATCATTACCGCCACGGCCAAAAGGCTGGATCTGGAGATGTCGCAGGTTATTGTGAATCTTGATAAATACGGCAATACCTCCGGAGCCTCGGTGGGAATCGCCTTGGACGAGGGCATCCGTTCCGGGAAAATTCAAAGGGGCGATCTTCTGCTCCTGGAATCCTTCGGGGGAGGCTTTACCTGGGGCAGCGCCCTGGTAAGATACTGATTTTAACAGAGCCGTCCTGATTTGCTTCAGGGCGGTTTTTTGTTTCATAAACGGCGCAATAGCTGAAATTGCGCATAATTAAACGTCTTTTGGAGTGACTATGACTGATTTCGCTTTTGTCTTCCCGGGTCAGGGATCTCAGAGTGTGGGCATGCTGAAGGAGGTTTACGACAGCTGCGAGGTTGTCCGGGAAACCTTTAAGGAGGCCTCCGCCGTTCTGGGATATGATCTTTACCAGCTGGTTTCCGAGGGGCCGGCCGAAGAGCTCGGCAAAACCTTTAAGACCCAGCCGGCTCTCCTGACCTCCTCCGTGGCGCTTTACCGTCTGTGGTGTTCCAGAACCGAACTTCGTCCGAAGGTCATGGCCGGACATTCTTTGGGAGAATACAGCGCTCTCGTCTGCGCCGGCGCCATGGATTTTAAGGATGCGGTAAATCTGGTGAAGCTCCGGGGCGAATTCATGCAGGAGGCGGTGCCTGCGGGCTCCGGCGCCATGGCCGCGGTAATCGGCCTTGATGACAGCGCCGTAAAGGAGGCCTGCGCCGCTGCAGCGGAGGGTGAGGTTTGCTCTGCGGTGAACTTCAATTCTCCGGGACAGGTGGTTATTGCCGGAACCAAGGCTGCCGTGGACAGAGCCGGAGAGCTTCTGAAGGCCGCCGGAGCCAAGCGCTTCCTCCCGCTGGCAGTCAGCGTTCCCTCCCATTGCGATCTTATGAAGCCGGCCGCCGAAAGACTTAAGGAAGCGCTTAAGGGCATTAAGTTCCAGGAGCCGGAGATTCCGGTGATCAACAATGTTGACGTTACCGATGCCATCGCTCCGGATGTGATCAAGGATGCCCTGGTGCGGCAGCTCTATAGTCCGGTGCGCTGGGTGGAGACCGAACAGGCCATGGCCGCCGCCGGAGTGTCCGTGCTGGTTGAGGTCGGCCCCGGCAAGGTTCTTCAGGGCCTTTCCAAGCGCATTGTCAAGGAGATCAACGCTCTCACCTTTAATGATCTGGCTTCGCTGGATGCGGCGCTGGAGGCGGTTAATTAACGATTCGGAAAGCTGCGCAGGCCCCCGGAGCAGATTCCGGCGGCCTTTAATTAAGAGGTTTTAAAATGGATTTTACTGGAAAGATAGTACTTGTTACCGGAGCTTCCCGGGGCATTGGGCAGGCAATAGCCAAGACCTTTAAGGATCTGGGGGCCACGGTTATCGGCACCGCCACCTCCGAGAAGGGCGCTCTGGCCATTTCCGAGGCTCTGGCCGGTTCCGGAAAGGGCATGGTGCTCAACGTGGCCGATGCCGCCTCCTGCGAGGCCTGCATCAAGGCCGTTACCGAGGAGTTTGGCGCTCCGGACATTCTGGTGAACAATGCCGGCATTACCCGGGACAATCTTCTCATGCGCATGAAGGACGACGAGTGGGATCAGGTTATCAATACCAATCTCGCCGGCATTTACCGCATGAGCAAGGGCGTGCTCCGGGGCATGATGAAAAAGCGCTGGGGCCGGATTATCAGCGTGAGCTCCGTGGTTGGCCTTATGGGCAATCCCGGGCAGTGCAACTATGCCGCGGCCAAGGCCGGCATTATGGGATTTTCCAGAAGTCTGGCCAAGGAGGTAGCCTCCCGGGGCATTACCGTTAATGCCGTAGCGCCGGGCTTTATCGCCACCGACATGACTGATGCTCTTACCGAAGAGCAGAAGAAGGCCATTCTGGCCAATGTTCCCGCCGGCGAGCTGGGCGCTCCCGAGGATATTGCAAATACGGTGGCATTTCTGGCATCCGACGGCGCGCGCTACATAACCGGCGAGGTTATCAGCGTAAACGGCGGGATGTACATGTGCTAAATCAGGCTTAAGGATAAAAGGAATGAGCGGCAGGTCAAAAAATCAATTATTTTGTGGATATATCCGCCCATTCCATTTATAATTATGTTAATTTTCGTCCCCCTGCGGGGGAATATGTTGAGCGTGTGAACGTTATAGGAAATCAAAACATGAGCGATATTGTTGAGCGTGTAAAAAAGGTCATTGTTGATCAGCTTGGTGTTAAGGAAAGCGATGTAACTCCTGAGGCATCCTTTATTGAAGATCTCGGCGCAGATTCTCTTGATACTGTTGAGCTCGTAATGGCTCTTGAGGAAGAGTTCGGTACCGAAATCCCTGATGAAGACGCTGAAAAGATCACCACTGTTCAGAAGGCTGTAGACTATATTCAGGCTCATCAGGCTTAATTGTCTTCAGTAGTTGGCCAGGCTTTCTGGCAGTATAGAGAGGAAGCGTTTTAATTAACGCTTTTTTTGTTTAAAAGAATAAATATCACACGGAGGCTGACCTGTGTCAAAGCGCAGAGTAGTTGTTACTGGTCTTGGTATGATCTCTCCGGTTGGCAATACTGTTCAGGAATCCTGGCAGAATCTCGTTGCCGGCAAGAGCGGGATTACCCGGATCGATCATTTTGATACCGCTGACTATCCTTCTAAAATTGCCGGACTGGTTAAGGGATTTGATCCTGAAGCCTTCGACATTAACCGGAAGGATACCAGAAAGATGGATTTGTTTATCCAGTATGGTATTGCTGCCGGTCTCATGGCATATAAGGATTCGGGACTGGAGGTTACTCCGGAAAACGCCGTCCGGGTTGGCTGCGCCATCGGTTCCGGCATTGGCGGACTCGGTCTTATTGAGCAGAATGTGGAGACCTTGATTAAGTCAGGCCCGCGCCGTGTGAGTCCGTTCTTCGTTCCGTCCACCATCATTAACATGGTTTCCGGGCATCTTTCCATTCGCATCGGAGCCCGGGGACCGAACCTGGCTACCGTTACCGCCTGCTCCTCCGGCACCCATGCCATCGGCATGTCCTGCCGGCTGATTCAGTACGGCGATGCGGATGTCATGTTCTGCGGCGGCGCGGAAAAGGCCTCCACTCCCATGGGCATTTCCGGATTCTGCGCTCTCAAGGCACTGTCCACCAGAAACGACGAGCCGGAAAAGGCTTCCCGTCCCTGGGATAATGCCCGGGATGGCTTTGTGCTGGGCGATGGCGCCGGCGTGATGGTGCTTGAAGAACTGGAGCATGCCAAGGCGCGCAAGGCTCACATCTATGCCGAGATCACGGGCTTTGGCATGAGCTCCGATGCGCATCACATGACTGCTCCTCCCGATAACGGCGAAGGCGCTGCTCTGGCCATGGCCAATGCCATCAGGGACGGCGGCATTACTCCGGCTGATGTGTCCTACGTTAATGCCCACGGCACCTCCACCCATCTGGGGGATCTGGCTGAGATCCGCGGCGTCCGTTCCGTGTTCGGCGATGCGATTAACAATGTCCGCATCAGCTCCACCAAGTCCATGACCGGACATCTTCTGGGAGCTGCCGGTGCCATTGAAGCGGTTATTTCCGCTTTGGCAGTGCAGGATCAGATCTGCCCGCCCACCATCAATCTGGACGATCCGGATCCCGAGGTGGCCGGACTCAATCTGGTGCCTCACGTAGCTCAGAAGGCTGATGTCCGTTATGCTCTCTCCAATTCCTTCGGCTTTGGCGGCACTAACGGTTCCCTCCTCTTTAAGAGGTACGAGGACTAATCCGAAGCTTATGTAAGCTTTTTTCTGAAAAACCGGCTCTGGCCGGTTTTTTAGTCACCTCAGGGCTCCGGGCGGGACAGGGCTGAGATTTTAAGATGATTTGCGGTATTCCCGGTTTAGCACGCTTTTTTTGAGAAAAAAGCCGTTTTTTGTTATCATGCTCGAAAAATTCCGGATTTTTGTGAGCCAGTTGGAAAATGCTTATTGATCTTACTCAGGACAACCTGTACGTCTCTCTCTGTTCCCAGAAGCTGAGAGCGGACAAGACCGGATATATTGAGATTCTGGATGACCTGGCCCGGAACGGACACGTTTTTCAGACTCTTTCGGCGCCCCGGGGGCTGGGGGTATCCACCTTTCTTGATATGCTGAACGCCTTCTACGGGGATCGTTATCAGTCGCTTATTTTTGCGGATACCGCCGTCAGCAGAAATGCCGCTCTCATGACCCGCAGAGGCGCCTTCTTTGAGCTCGCCTTCGATTTTGCGGAGATCAATGCCACCACCGGCTATAACGAAATCATTACCCGTTTGTGCGAGGAAACCTTCCGGGTGATGAAGACGGTTTTTCCGGGGCAGTGCCGGCATAAAACGGAATATGATTTTGCAAAATGCCTCCTGGCCATCAGCCGCATTGCCGGAAAAAAGCTGGTGATAACCTTCAAGAATTTTGATAGGGTGCAGCGCTACGCCATCAAGCAGCTCAATATCCTGAATGCCTGGCAGCGGCTTTTTGCTCAGATTCAGCAGCTTAATCTCCGGGAGGATTTCATTTATCTTCTGATTGCCGGAGCTCATATTCCCGGCATGACCGAGCTTCTGGCAAATCCGGAAAACCCCGATCGCCGGCTGTTTTTTTCCCTGACTGAAAAGAATTCCCCTAAAGCCGATGATATGTACGGCTGGTGCGGCATCACCCAGGAGGAGCTTACCTATATTCTCCAGGGCAGCATGTCGGATCTGGACGAGGGGGATCTTTATGACTGGTGCGGGCATTACGGTCAGGCTCTCATGCGTCCGGCCTCGGTGTTTGCCTCTATCGCCGAGCATGACTTTATCATGACCGTGAACATTGACAGCGGTCTCTGGTATATCCGCGACATTCTGGAGGCCGGCTACGGATCCTTTTTGCTGTGCGGCGAAATCGGCGTTGCCCGGCTCCTTAACGGCGAATCCGTGTCCCTGCATCAGCTCAGCGAATGCGATTCCCGGAAGAGCACGCAGTATGCCGCAGAGATCTACAGCTTTACCAAGAGATTTCTGAACATGCTGTCCGGAGAAGGTCTTATCACCCTGACCGGACAGTTCGGCGGGAAGCTGGACAATGCGGAAATTGCCAACCGGGAGACTCAGCTCTCGGTCAGCGATGCCTTATCAGAGGATTCCGGATCCTATGTAAGTCAGCTGTGCCGCATTGCCGCGGGCAGGACACGTCTTGCAGAGGCCTTTGCTGCCGGCGAGATTCATTGCTTTTCGGAACTCATTACTTCCTATCTTAACTTTAAGAGAGCCTTTATCAACCGGAATGCGGTTCTCAGAATCTCTATCTGGCAGGGCATCTACGACCTTCTTACCGACCTTCAGGGCTATGAGCTCCGGGCGGTTAACGATGCCTTTGTACTAAAGGATCTTAATGCCGACGACAGTTATCTTCTCATCTGCGTGGCGGTGAATGCCGATATGGCAGCTCTGATTAACGGCGTGGTGAATATCAGGCTGACCTCCCCGCGGGCCCGGCGGGCTCTGGACGGCTACAAGGGAAGACTGGAGGCCTTTGTCTATCAGCTCACCATAAGCCCGGACACTGCTATTCCGGTAAAGGCGGAGTGTCAGAAGGTTCTGGTGGTGTAGGCCGAAGGAAGAGTTTTTTTCTATTGTTGTCCTCTTTCTTTATCCTTGGTTTTGTCTATGATCTGACCGGCGATGGACTGACAGTCGTTATCAAACTCCGCATCTTTCAAGTAAATCTGGAAGATGGGGAAGCCTCGTTTTGACTTTATTGCACTAGACTCATAGATAATTTTATGTCTGAATGAAGCACAAATACGGAGGCGTGCATGAAAAAATTTTTGTTATGTTTAACTGCTTTTATCTGCTTTTTATTGTTGAATGTTGTCACGGCTGCCCCCATGACTGACTGCCTTACACGGTTGTCGGAGAAGCAATTTAGAGAAGCTCTTCCATTTTGTCAGGAAGCCTGCAATATGAATGTTGGAGCAGCGTGCTTTGCTATTGGATTTCTTTACCACAATGGACAAGGGGTAAAACAGGACTATCAGCGGGCAAAAACATACTATGAGAAAGGCTGCAACCTGAATGATGGAAGCGGATGTTTAGGTATTGGACTTTTTTACGATAATGGACAAGGAGTAAAACAGGACTACCAGCAGGCAAAAACATACTATGAGAAAGCCTGCAACCTGAATAAGGGAACAGGGTGCTACGAACTTGGAGTTCGTTATTACTATGGAGCAGGCGTAACACAGGACTACCAGCAGGCGAAAACATATCATGAGAAAGCTTGCAATCTGAATAATGGAGAAGGGTGTGCCAGTCTTGGATTTCTTTACCAAAACGGACAAGGCGTAAAACAGGATTCTCAACAAGCAAAAACGTACTATGAAAAAGCCTGTGACCTGAATGATGGAGAGGGGTGTGCCAGATTAGCTCTTCTTTTTCTTGAAAAGCTGGACTACCTAAAGGCAATGCAAATTTTTAAAAAATCTTGTGACCTGAATCATGGAGGAGGATGTGCTAGTGTGGGACTTCTCTACACTGCCGGTCAAGGAATAGAATACGACTATCAACAGGCGAAAAAGTATTATGAGAAAGCCTGTGACCTGAATAATGGAGGAGGATGTGTTGAACTGGGAGTTCTTTACACCGAGGGAAAAGGCGTAAGACAGGACTTCCAAAAGGCAATAAAACTTTTAAAAAAATCTTGTGATCTAAACAACGGAAAAGGGTGTGCTGCTCTGGGAGTTCTCTACAGTATCGGTCGAGGAATAAAACAAGACCTTCAGCAAGCAAAAACATACCTTGAAAAATCTTGCAACCTGAAGTGGGGGAAAGGGTGTACAGCTTCAGGAATTTATTACTCAGGCTTAAAAATCGGAAAAAATTTGCAAACAGCTAAAGAATACTATGGCAAAGCTTGTGATTTAGGTGATCAAGACGGTTGTAATAAATACAGGGAGTTAAACGAAAAAGGGTATTAAAGCTTGATAATTTTATGTGTCAGAACGACAGACAAGATTAAATTAAAGCTAACTGATCTCGCAAACGGACTTAAATGAGCCGCAGCAGAGGCACTGCAGCCATCAAAAAAAGGCCTGCAGCATCAAGCCCGCATCGATCGCATTACGCTTTCCCGGAAAGCGCGAATTCCAGAAGCTCCTCCGGGGTTTCGGCCAGAAAATCCGCCCCGAAGCTTTCCCGGGGCATGTCTTTGGGAATATAGCCCCATGAGGCCAGGACGGCGGTCATGCCGGCGTTTCTGGCAGCCTCCATGTCTCTTATATGATCTCCCACGTATAACGCTCTTTCCGGAGTGCCGGAGAGCTCCTTCAGGGCCAGGAGGAGAGCATCGGGACAGGGTTTGGATCTGATATCCGGCCGGCTTCCGATAACGGTGGCGATGGCGGCGGTTTCGGGAAATTTTTTGAGGATTTTAAGAGCCAGATAGTGGGGCTTATTGGTAATTACCCCGGCGGCAATGCCGTTTGCGGCAAGACCGTTTAACAGGGCGGGAATGCCGGGGAAAATCCCGGTGCGATCCGCGATATGCTCTTCGTAATAGGCCAGAAAATCCGGCTTCATCCGGGCGATATCCTCTTCGGAGAGGGTGTTTCCGGAGGCCTCCATAAGAAGAGCCCGCATGCCGTCCGAGGCCAGCTCCCGGGCTTTTTCGTCGGAGATGCCGCCGGAGAGGCCATGCTTTTTAATGACGGCGTTTGCGGTATTGCCGAGATCCGGGGCGGTATCCAGAAGAGTCCCGTCCAGGTCGAACAATACTACGGAATATTTGGCGGGGCGCATAGGATCTCCTGGGAAAAATATAAGAAGGCCGGATCTGCAAAAGCCGGGCAGCCGGGGATAAACGCCAAACGGTTTCGGCTTCAGGGGCATTATAATGGTTTTCAGGAGGGGCTGAAAGGGAAGGGGGAACCGAGAGGAAGAGAAATATTGTCAGGATAAACCCTTCCCTTTACCATTTCCTCTTAATCCTTCACCTCAAAAGAACACCCTAAAGTTAAAGCTCCACCCAGATAAAAGGACGGACGCCCAGACTTGCGGCATGGCGGTACAAGTAACCATAGTGCCAGCTGTTGCTTCTGTCAAGCCACCACCAGCTAATGCTGCCGTCATGCGAACGCTCCGGCGCGCCCGGACTTCCGGCAAGGGCATAGGGAGTAGCTTCCGGATTACTAACCATTTTGCGGGAAATCCTGTCGGTTTCGTCATAGTAAAGCACGTTGCTGAGGCCGTCATCTTCCCAGGGCAGGAAGATGCGATCCTGGCAGCGATCCGTTATTGTCTGGGTATGTCTTTTATAATCATACGCCATATCCGTTTGGAGCATCTCTGGCATATAGCGCTGCTCATCGGGGGTGAAGGCTTCGTTCAGAAAGACGGTGTTCAGCCACTCTCTGATGTCGCTGTTCTTCCAGGCCCGCAGGCGGTGCTCGCTGAAATCATCTTGGCTGATGTTGTGTATCTGAGCTTTGCACCAGGGGCGGAAGCAGAGAATTTTCACGGACATCAGCGCTGCGGCATTGCCCCTTTTCCCGATACAGCACCATTCCAGCGGAGTTTTTTCCTGCGCATTGTTCTGATACCAACTGCCGAATGTTATTGTTTTGCCGATAAAAATACGCTGGGGCCAGGACTTATCAAGAATATGGAGGTACCCCCGGGAGAGACGGTTCTCTTCTGCGGTTTTCGGGGCGCCCAGAAGCTTCGCAAGCTCGGGAACCCGGGTCCTGGCGCTCTTAAGCTCCGCTCCCTCTGCGGTGAGAAGTCCCCGCACCGCCCGGGTGCGGGATCGCTGGGGGAGCTTTTTCACGGTACTCACGAGATCCCGGATACCGGCGTCGTCTCCCGTCAGGATGGCATTAAGCTTTTCCCGGGCGGCCTCTTTAGCTGCCGTAAGCCGGGCGGGAATGCTGCCGTCCAGCCATAACCCGGAGGAGATTTCGGTAATGCCCCGGTGGTATGAACCTTCCAGATAAAGGATTTCCCAGGGACATTTGCCGGCGGCGATCTCGTCCATGCGGGACACCATATGCTCCCGATCCCGGAAGATATAATCATCGGAGCCGAAGATAAGGTAATCATTTTTGAGGTGCTTTTTAAGAAGTTCCTTTTCCGCCTGGCCGGGGAGAACGCATACCAGGAAATTCAGGTGATCGTAGCAGTCAATCATCTGCCGGGCATAGGCCTCGGGATGCTTTGCGGCATAGGCATCCATCTCCCGGGAGAACTCCTCCGGAGAAGCGTATTTTTTGCCGGCCGCCATAAAGCTGTGATTGTCCGAGAGGGCGGCGCCGCAGGCATAGACACGCTGTTCCATGGTGAATTCCCGGGTTTTCAGGAGATCCGTAAGCCTGGTGAAGATTTGAAGAGCGGCGGGGCTTTTCAGGTAATCCCGGGCATATTCCGTGAGAAAACCGCTTTCCAGAAGCTCGAAGGCTGCCTTTAAAAAGCTGCTGTCTTCGGAGGTGACAGCATCAACCATGCGGGATCCCAGAGTCCCCAGCTCCTTAAAAAATTCTCCCCTGAGGTACAGCCCGCCGATCCCGGGCCAGAGCCGGTACATCAGGCTCAGGAACGCCCCCATCCGCGCGGCTCCCCGGCCTAAGGAGAGCTTTTTGGCGTACTCCTCGCAGAGCTCACGGGACTTTTCCCGGAACAGGCTGTAGTGGTGAGAGAGAATGCCCCGGCCCAGTTCCCGCATGCCCTTGTCCGGCTGGGCCAGGAAGGCCCGGATCAAAGACTCCTCATCGGTATAGCGGGTTTTATCGAAGACATAGGGCAGAAATGCCGGAGCCTCATCCGGAAACATGCCGGGCACCGGCTGCTTTATGCCTTTCAGCCAGTTTTCCACCTCCTGCCAGCCCCAGCGGCGGCTCCTGGCATTTCCGGAATTGCGGTTGGAGATATCCTTGTAGGTGAGACCCAGCACCAGATCCCGGAGCTCCGCCGGGAAATCCTCCGGAAACTCGATTTTGCTCACGGCGGCCAGTCTGATGGCATCGTCCGAGTTAAGACAGTCCTGCTGAAAGGGCGGGTGCCCGGTGTAAAGCTCGTAGATGGTGATGCCGAAGGAATAGTAGTCCGAAGAAGCATGATAGATCCCCTGGAGCACCTCCGGGGCCGCATAGATGGGCGTCATGCCGGTGGCGGTGACCACCAGGGTTCTCCCGTTGGCGGCGGAGCTGATGCCGAAATCGATAAGCACGATATGTTCGCCGCTGTCATCCGGTATCAGATTGGCGGGCTTGAGATCCTTGTGCAGTATTCCCGCCTCATGCACCGCCCGGAGCCCGGCATTAACCGAGGGGATCACCAGATCCTTAAGCTCCTTAAGAGTCAGGGTAGTGCCGTTTTCCAGCATTTCCGCGAGACTCATGTTTTTGTAGCAGGGCATAATGACGTACTGATGTCCCTGAAAGATCCCCGAGGCGGTCACCGGGGCCACCTCCGGGCAGTGAATGCTTTCCAGAAGGCGGATTACCTCCTCCTTGACGGCGTTTTCCCGGCGGTAATACTTGAGAATGAACTCTTTGCTGTCTTTTGATGCGGTGTAGATGTCGGCTTCTCCCGAAGCTACCGGAAGCCGGCTGTTTACGTGATAGCCGCCGGGAAGATCGAGGCCCGTTAAATCAGCAAGCTGACTTTCCGCGCCGCGTACCCTGGTGCGGCGCACCTTGTTAAGAAAGCTGTTTACCTGAGTTTCCTGCATAATGTTTCTCCTTAAGAGCCGGAATAATCCGAAAGCCCGGGCTGATCCGATGTTTCGGGATATTTGCAAATAAAACTATACTGACTAAAGCATGCTTTGCGTTATAAAAAATACCCGGCTTTTTGAAAAATGTCAAATTTATCAGATGTTTAAAACACTTATAAGATGTTAATAGCAGTGCCTGAACGGGATGTTTTCAGCGGTTCCGGCAGTGAAAATGCTGATGATATAAGAAATGAAAAAGGGACAGGAACGGCAGAAACGGCAGTATGGAACAGGTATGATAAGCAGAAAGAAAAAGGAGGGAACAGGTTCCCTCCCGCGGTCAGGCATCCGGCCCAGGGCTCAAGGCCGATCCGGACACCTTGCAAAGGCTATTAGGATTTAGCGTACTTGGATTTGCCCTTATAGAGTTTAAAGGCGCCGTCCTCGAACTGGTTCGGAGTGCCGCCGCCGAGATTGATAATACCTGCTTTGTATCCTTTTACCTTGCTGCCCATGACGCCGGTATTCATCTGATGAATTTCCATGCTGCCGCTGTTAAGAGCCACCTTGGTGAGGTTCTTCTTCTGATGATTGTTGCTGTAGCTGCCGTTCTTCAGAATATCATAGACATCGCTGTTATTCCTGATGTACTCCCTGACATCGGTGTCGTTTTTAACCTCGGACAGGGTGGCTGCCAGAGTTCTCACCTCAGCATCCAGCTGACCGGTTCTGTCCTTGCCGCTCTTGCAGTTAAAGCAGGTTTCGTTGCCGATGATATTGTTCAAGAGAGCAACCCGGGCCGGAAGGGCATAAGGATCTACCTTTTTCTGCCGGTGCTCCTTGTCGCTGAACGAGAGAGAGCCTCTGCCCTGCTGCAGCATTTTGATTTCCAGAGCCAGAATAATGGCCTTGTTCTTTTCAGACTGGGAAACATTATTCCTGTTGAGGAAATTGGCCAGATCCGAGTTGTCGCTCTTGATCTGATTGACAAAGCTGTTCAAAGCATTCTGATTACGGGGATCTAAAATCTGATCGGCGTTATGCAGAGTATTATTGAGGGAGCTTCCCACCAGCCTGTTAAAGGCAGGGTTATTTCTGACATCTGAGTTATCCCAGCCCATTTTCAGTCTCACGCTCTGAAACTGACAGGGAAAATTAAAGGTGCTGATGGAGGGCTTGATGTAGATCTCCTTTTCCGGCCCCGGCTGTCCCGGATTCTGCGGATCCGGTACCCGCACCTTGATTTTGAAAATGCCGTCAGGGTTGTTCGTTGAAGGAGCGAAGTGATCCCAGGCCTGGCACTGAGTTTCAAACATGCCCTTTTCGCCCTGGTCGAAACGGTTGGACGGTGTCAGCAGGGAAACTGAAGAAAGCTTGATTTCAATGGCATTATCACGGTTTGTCGCATTTTCTATCTTGTCTTGGTACTTGTCCTCCACAATGGTTCTCAGAAGCTCAGTAGTGCGCTGGATACTGGCCTGGTTCATAGCATCGGGGTCGTTTTTAAGGCCGAAAGCCGCAGTGGTGCCGTGGCGATAGCCGCTGAACAGCACGGTGCCGTTCTCGTCAGCGATTTCCGTTTTGGAGAGATTGGTGATGTGAGAAGTTTTGCGATCGCCGCTGGCATAGTTTTTAACAGGATTTCCGCTGACGTCGTAGTCATGAAAGTCACGGCTCACAAATACGTTCTGCATCTTGTTAAGCGGGGTAATCTTGAACTTGAAAGGCTTGTTGGTCTTATCGGCAACATCAAGATGGAGAGTATTTTCAAAAACATCCCATTTGTCCGAAGAGGAGAGCTTCTTGGTCAGCATATCCTGAATTTGTTCCTTGCTGAGAGAGAGGGTGTTTCTGACATTTTCAGGAAGATTACTGAGGCAGGGCTTGATTGCCTTGCTGAGCGCGGAAGGGATTTTCTTGAAGGCTTCGAACTGTTCTTTGTTCACCTTGCTCATATCGTCCATCTGATTCACGGTGTTGATCTTGTCCTGAAGCTTATTGAATTCTTCAGTGAGCTTGTTAAGAGCCTCGCCTTTGGCGTTCTCATCAATATTATTCATCCCCTGGATCTGATTTTTGACAAAGGTGATGATTTCCTGGGCGCCCTGCAGTTTGGACGCATGGCTTTCCTTGAAGTTCCGGGCAAGGTCGGCTTTATGATTCAGAATTCCCAAGGCATTGGTGTTCAGGATGTCATTCTGAGTCTTTAAATACTGAAAATGGTTCTTAAGAGTCTGGCAGGCTCTGTTATATTCCTGATGATTCGGATGAGCTGCAAGCATTTGATCCAGCTTGCTTATGGCATTGGCGCAGGTTCTGGCATTATCCCGGGAGACTTGAATCTTGGCATTGAGGCTGCTTATGTCATCATTTGCTTTAACTTCGGTATTGATGTTATGGGGCAGGTTTGTCTTCAGGTTCATGAGAAAACGCAGGGAATTCTTTTCCGCAGTGGTGATGTCGGCCATACTTGTGACCGTGTCAGCTGACGGAGCCGTTTCCAGATCAGCCGGGCGGGGGCTTACATGGTCTGCCTGCCCGCGCTGATTTCCCTGCTGCTGAACCTGATTAGGCTG
>NZ_JBGVBR010000346.1:0-9464 GCF_045225735.1 Succinimonas sp.
CACCAAGCGCGAGGAAGTTGAGCGCGGACAGGTTCTGGCTCAGCCTGGCACCATTACTCCGCACACCAAGTTCAAGGCAGAAGTATATGTTCTGACCAAGGAAGAGGGCGGCAGACACACTGCATTCCTTAACGGCTATCGTCCGCAGTTCTACTTCAGAACCACCGACGTTACCGGCACCATCGCTCTTCCTGAGGGCACCGAAATGGTTATGCCTGGTGACAACGTAACCATGAACGTAACTCTGATTCACCCGGTTGCCATGTCCAAGGGTCTCCGCTTCGCTATCCGCGAAGGCGGTCATACCGTTGGCGCCGGCGTTGTAGCTGAGGTTGAGGCTTAATTTTAAGTCTCGTGCCTGGGATGATTCCCGGGCATTTGCCACAGATAATTGTTTGCATGATTTGGGACTGCTTCGGCGGTCCCAAATTTTAATAGCGGGTAATTTGCAAAATGTATATAATGCCCCGCAAACTTATCGATGAATTTTCGGGGAAAGGACAGGAGTCCTTCTGGCAGCGTCCTTTCTCTGATTAGGAATTGCAGACTGCTCTGGCAGCTGTTATTTCGAGGTACTCTAGTATAAAAGGAATCTTTTCATGACTTCAAAGTCAAAGAAGAATAAGCAGGAACAAAATGAGCAGACCGCCGGCAATGTTGCCGCAGCTCCTGAAAGTTCCGTGTCCGCGGAAAAAAGAAAGAAGATCAGCGGCAAGGATATTTTCCTGTGGACGCTGTCTGTGATTTTGCTGGTTGTCGCTGTGGGCGGAAACTATTATTTGAACAGACAGTATGAGTCTTTCTTTTCCGAAAATCAGTTATACCAGCTTTTTAAGGCCCTCGGTGTAATTTTCGTAATTGTCCTGGCTGTTGTAACCGTTGGTTTTACTACCACTGGCAGACATGTCATCAGTTTTACTAGAGAATCTTATATAGAAGTAAGAAGAGTGGTGTGGCCCACCGGTCAGGAGGCTCGCGCCACTACTGTATACATTGGGATTGTTACTGTAGTTGTAGCTCTGATGCTGTGGCTTTTTGACATGGTATTCATGACCCTGATAAGCCTGTTCAACAAGATTTAAGGATTGTATATGTCGCAGAAGAATAATACCGGCGCTGAAGAAAAGGAAGAGGCAAAAACCGATATCGTAGCAGTGTCAGCCAATCCTAAAATGAAATGGTATGTTATCCAGGCGTTTTCCGGATATGAGCAGAGAGTTGCCGATACCCTGAGACTGGAAATTAAGAATCAGGGAATGCAGGAATTTTTCGGGGAAGTGCTGGTTCCTAAAGAAAAAGTGCGTGACATGAGAGAAGGGAAGAAGGTTGAGTCCGAAAGAAAATTCTTCCCGGGTTATGTGCTTATTCAGATGGTAATGAATGAGAAGACCTGGCTTATGGTCAGACACACGGACAGGGTTTTGGGCTTTGTAGGCGGCAGCGTAAATAAGCCTATGCCCATTACCGATGCCGAGGCTGAGCGTATTCTGAGCCGTCTCAAGGAAACAGAGGATTCGCCGAGACCTAAGACTGTATTTGAACCCGGTGAATTGGTTCGCGCCATTGACGGTCCCTTTAAGGATTTTGCCGGTACTGTGGAGTCAGTTGACTACGATAAGAACAGAGTTAAGGTTTCGATTACCATTTTTGGCCGTTCTACTCCGGTGGATCTGGAATTCAGCCAAGTGGTTAAAGAAAAGTAACGTTTTTTGTTATTAACAGAAGGGCTCCTTTAGCGGGCCCTTTTTTAATGGTTGTCGAAAAGCTGCAGAACAGCTTATCTTTGAAAAATTCTTGACCCCTGTCAAAAATTGTATATAATTCAGTCGTTTTTGTGTCAGGTAATCTGACTTTTTTGTTCAAAAGGGGAGTGCTTCGGCGCGTTTGTACCCAGAAGGATAGTGAAATGGCTAAGAAAGTTCAAGCTTATGTAAAGCTTCAGGTTAAGGCAGGAATGGCAAATCCTGCTCCCCCTGTCGGCCCGGCATTAGGTCAGCAGGGTGTTAACATTATGGAATTCTGCAAGGCTTTTAATGCTCAGACTGACAAGTTTGAGAAAGGCTCTCCGATTCCTGTTGTTATTACCGTTTATTCAGATAAGTCTTTTACCTTTGTTCTTAAGACTCCTCCCGCTTCTTATCTTATCAAGAAGACTCTTGGTATTGATACTGCTTCCCATAAGCCGGGCAAGGAGATTGTCGGAACTATTACCAAGGATCAGCTTCTTGCTATCGCTGCCACCAAGAACAGCGACATGACCGGAGCTGACGCTGAAGCATCAGCAAGATCTATTGCCGGTACCGCTCGTTCTATGGGTATCAAGGTGGAGGGCTTATAAAATGGCAAAATTATCCAAGCGCATGGCTGAAATCAAGAAAGCCCTTGATAAGACCAAAGTATATGGCGTAGTTGAAGGATTCGATGTTGTAAAGAAGTTTGCCACCTGCAAATTCGACGAGTCCATTGATGTATGTCTGCACCTTGGCATTGATGCCAAAAAATCAGACCAGACTGTCCGCGGTTCTGTAGTTCTTCCTCATGGCACTGGCAAGACTGTTCGCGTAGCAGTATTTACTCAGGGCGCCAAGGCAGAAGAAGCAAAGGCAGCCGGCGCTGAATTCGTCGGCATGGCTGATTTGGCTGACATGATTAAGAAGGGCGAGTCCGGATTTGATGTGGTAATTGCTTCTCCGGATGCCATGAGAGTTGTTGGTCAGCTGGGTCAGATCCTTGGTCCGCGCGGCCTCATGCCGAACCCCAAGGTTGGCACTGTTACCCCTGATGTTGCCGCTGCTGTTAAGAATGCCAAGGCTGGTCAGGTTCGTTACAGAAATGACAAGCAGGGTAACATCCAGGCTTCCATTGGCAAGGCCAGCTTTTCTTCAGAGGATCTGAAGGACAATCTTAACGCTCTTGTTTCCGCTGTTAAGAAGGCTAAGCCTCAGACCTCCAAGGGTCAGTATCTTATTAAGGTTATTGCCTCCTCTACCATGGGCTGCGGCGTAACTCTTGATAAGTCCGAGCTGGCAGACTAAAGAAATTTCGGGGGGATTTTTGCTGTATCCCCCTTTTGTTCGAGGGTTTTACTCTCGTCCAAGACCGCAGGCGGGTAACCTTAATTTCCTGCGTAGACGGAAACCCCCAGAATGAAAGTTATCTTTCTTCTGGAAGATTTTCCGAGGGGCCCGAAAGGGTATTGCGCTGGTTAATCCAGCTTTTCCTGTCCAGGAGAAATGCAAATGGCATTACTAATTGATGACAAAAAGGCTATTGTTGCCGAAGTCGCCGAAGCTGCCAAGAATGCAAAATCAGCAGTAGTTGCTGACTCCCGTGGCATTCCTGCCGCACAGATGACTGCGCTTCGCAAGCTCTGCCGCGAGAATCAGGTATATGCGCGAGTAGTTCGTAACACTCTGCTCAAGCGGGCAGTTGAAGGAACCGAGTTCACCGTTCTTGATGATCTTTTTGCCGGTCCGACACTGATCGCTTTTTCCAACGAACATCCGGGCGCTGCCGCTCGTCTGTTCAAGGAGTTTGCAAAGAAGAATGAAAAGTTCCAGATCAAGGGCGCATCTTTTGAAGGTAAGCTGATCACTGCTGAGAATATTGATGTTCTCGCTACTCTTCCTACCTACGAAGAAGCTATCGCGCATCTTATGGCAACCCTCAAAGAGGCTGCTGCTGGCAAACTCGTTCGTACTCTGGCTGCTCTTGGCGATAAGCTCCAGGAAGCTGCTTAAATTAGGTTTAATTTTTTTAAAGGAATTTTTGTCATGTCTAAAGAAGAAATCATTGAGGCAATTGCCCAGTTAACCGTAACTGAAGTTGTTGAGCTTGTTAAGGCAATGGAAGAAAAGTTTGGTGTTTCCGCTGCTGTTGCTGTAGCTGCCGGCCCTGCCGCTGCTGCCGCTGTTGAAGAAAAGACCGAATTTGACGTTGTTCTTGCTGATATCGGCGCTAACAAGATTGCTGTTATCAAGGCTGTTCGCGGCGCTACCGGTCTTGGCCTTAAGGAAGCTAAGGATCTCGTTGAGTCCGCTCCTTGCAAGGTTAAGGAAGCCCTTCCTAAGGCTGATGCCGAGGCTCTTCAGAAGGAACTCGAGGCTGCCGGCGCTAAGGTTGAGCTCAAGTAATCCTCTTTTTTAGCTTATTGTAATGATGAGGCCGGTTTTTTGCCGGCCTTTTTCATTTCCGGGTTGTAATTTTGCATTATCTTCCTATAATTTTTCGTGTCCCTTGTTTCATGTTTTTTTTCTGAGGCTGTTTTATGACTAAGGAAATTATCAGTACCCCTAAGGCTCCTGCTGCCATAGGTCCGTATTCTCAGGCTGTGAGAGCCGGGAATTTTCTCTATACCTCCGGTCAGATTCCTCTGGATCCTGCTACCGGAAAAATTGTGGAAGGCGATATAAAGGTTCAGGCTGCGCAGTCCTGCAAAAACCTTATTGCCGTGCTGGAGGCTGCCGGCATGACCGCTGACAATGTTATTAAGTCAGTTTGCTTCATTAAGAACATGAATGATTTTGCTGCCTTTAATGAAGTGTATGCCGAGTATTTTGGCAAAGCAGCTCCTGCCAGATCCTGCGTGGAGGTTGCCCGGCTTCCGAAGGATGTTCTTTGCGAAATAGAGCTGGTTGCTTACAAGGATTAAGAAACCGCTTTTACCATGAATTACAGAGACCTTTGCTATGCGCGGAATGCCTTTTTGCGGGGTCTCTTTTTTGATGATTCATATTTGTCTGTAGCTCATTCATGAAATTTCTTGTGCTTATGACTATGCCCCCATATGGAGACAGTCGTCTTAAACCCGCATGTGATTTTATTGCTGCTGTTCTGGAGAAAGGACATGAGCTCAGTATTTTTTTTCTGGCTGATGGCGTCTGGAACGCGCTTAAAACCATAAGTCCCGCCTCTGATGAGTGGCATCCTTTGCAATTTTTTCAGAAATGCTCTGAATCAGCTGAACTTTTCTACTGCGAAGCAGCCGGAGCCCGAAGGGGTGTAACCCCTGAAAGCGCGGCTTCATTTTTCAGAATGTCGTCCTTGGCTGAACTATCGGATCTTTCTGTCCGTTCTGATCGTCTGGTAGTCTTTTAACCGCTGAGCTTTGTATGGAATTATCACCTTGTCCTCCCGCATCTTCCTGCCGATCGCTGGCATGCGTGTTTTCAAAAACGGCCTTGCCGGATAATCGCGAAGAGCTGGATTATCTTCTGGGAGCATCGGTTTTTTATCATAAATGCGCGGCTTTTGTTTTCAGACCGGCCTTCTATGTTTTTCAGAAAAATTCTGCCCTGGTTCCTGAAAATGCCGGAGAAAGGAATTTTATCAAGTCTGTTCCTCTCCTGGAGCTTTTGGAAATTACGGTGATTTATGTTATGGCTGAGGAACTTACGGAAGCCGGTTATCGGGCGGATGATTTTATAATTCCGGTAACCGTTCTTGAGGAGAAGAGCTTTTACGAAAGCCTCAGAAGCTATACAGACGTCATTATGCTTTGATCTAAGGAGTTTTATAATAGATGGACAATACCGAGAAATCTCAGGTGGCACCGGGGAAAACATCTGAAGCCTTGCCTGAAACTGCCGCAGAGGATAATAATTTGGCTGGAACGGCTGTTTCTCCGGCTTCATCCGCTCCGCGGGTTTTTATTATAAATACGGACCCCAGAAATTCCGATATCCTGAGCCGTTGTCTGAAAACCATGCATCCTGATGATATTCTGTATCTGATGGGGGACGGAGTTAATGCTCTTTTGGATGATGAGCTTTTCGATGTTTTAACGGATGTGCCCAGTCTTTATGTCAGCTCTTATGATATGACAGCCCGCGGCATTAACGTTTTTTGCGGAGAAGAGGCAAATGCCGCGCAGCTTGTGGAACTGGTGAGCAAATACGGCAGTCCTGTTACCTTTAAATAAGTTATTGCGGATCATAAGCGCCGGCCAGCCTTTTATCTTTTTCGTATTCCGGCGCTTCCTGCCGTGCTTTCTGTTTTTCTCCCGGCTTCCGTTCCAGACTGCTCAAAAAAATCCTTTTTCTGAGCATCCTTTTTTATTGTTTTTTTTGCTTTGTATCATTATAATCACGCGATTGAGTTTTTTGCAGTGTGCTATCTGTCACTCTGCGGCTCTGGTTGTTTGAGTAGGTCTTACCTATTTGCTGTGTTCCGAAAGGAAATTTTAGAAATTAATGGAGCGATAATGTCTACTATTAATCAGCTGGTGCGTAAGCCTCGCGTTAAGCAGGTAGTCAAGAACAAGGTTCCGGCCTTGCAGGCTTGCCCTCAGAAGCGCGGTGTTTGCACCCGTGTATATACTACTACACCTAAGAAGCCTAACTCTGCTATGAGAAAGGTTTGCCGTGTTCGTTTAACCAACGGTTTTGAAGTAACCTCCTACATCGGCGGCGAAGGTCATAACCTTCAGGAGCACTCTGTAGTGCTTATCCGCGGCGGACGTGTTAAGGATCTTCCTGGTGTTCGTTACCATACTGTGCGCGGAGCATTTGACCTTGCCGGTGTTAAGGACCGTCAGCAGGGCCGTTCCAAGTACGGTGTTAAGAAGCCCAAGGCTTAATGGGAATCCCCGTTAAGTAAGGCCAAACTTAGTTGTAAGTAATTATTTTTTGTGTTTTGGGAAACTCCTGAAAATACGAGGATTTTAAAATGCCTAGACGTCGTGTAGTTGGTCAGCGCAAGATTCTTCCTGATCCCAAGTTCGGTTCAGAATTGCTGGCTAAATTTATTAATGTAGTAATGGTTGACGGAAAGAAGTCAGTAGCAGAAAGCATTGTTTACGGTGCTCTTGACACTGTAGCTGAAAAGTCCGGAAAAGCTCATCTTGATATTTTTGAAGAAGCTCTTGACCATATTCGTCCTGCCGTAGAAGTTAAGTCCCGTCGTGTCGGCGGCGCTACCTACCAGGTACCTGTTGAAGTTCGTCCTGTTCGTCGTAATGCTCTGGCAATGCGCTGGCTTGTAGAGGCTGCGCGCTCCCGCAGCGAAAAGTCTATGGCTCAGCGTTTGGCAGCAGAACTTCTTGATGCAGCAGACAACAAGGGCTCTGCAGTAAGAAAACGCGAGGACGTTCATCGTATGGCTGAAGCCAACAAGGCTTTTGCTCACTATCGTTGGTAGTCTGTGTCGATAGTTTTGTGCGGGTGTTCCCGTAACACCTTTTTAAAAACTAATTTCATAAGGAATTCAAATCTTGACTCGTGAAACTCCTATTGCGCAATACCGTAATATCGGTATTTCCGCACATATCGATGCTGGTAAAACCACTACTACTGAACGAATTCTGTTTTACACCGGTGTAAATCACAAGCTTGGTGAGGTACACGACGGCGCTGCTACCATGGACTTCATGGAGCAGGAACAGGAGCGCGGCATCACCATCACCTCAGCAGCTACCACCTGCTTCTGGCGCGGTATGTCCAATCAGTATGCTAAGCCTTTCCGCATCAACATTATTGATACCCCGGGCCACGTGGACTTTACCATTGAAGTAGAGCGTTCCATGCGTGTTCTTGACGGCGCTGTAATGGTTTATTCCGCTGTAGACGGTGTTCAGCCGCAGTCTGAGACTGTTTGGCGTCAGGCTAACAAGTACCACGTGCCTCGCATTGCCTTCGTTAACAAGATGGATCGTACCGGTTCCAACTTCAAGCGCGTTCTTGAGCACATCAAGACCCGTCTTGCCGGTCATCCTATAGCTCTGCAGCTCCCTATCGGCGCTGAAGACAACTTTGTTGGCGTTGTTGACCTTATCAAGCGCAAGGCCATTGACTGGAATGAAGCAGATCAGGGCGTTACCTTCGAGTATACCGACATCCCTGAGGACATGAAGGCAGACGTTGAAGAGTATCGTTCACAGCTCGTTGAAGCAGCTGCTGAATCTGATGAAGCTCTCATGGATAAGTATTTCAGCGGCGAAGAGCTGACTGATGAGGAAATCGTAAAGGGTCTTCGCAAGAGAGTTATCAACTGCGAAATCACTCTGGTTACCTGCGGTACCGCCTTCAAGAACAAGGGCGTTCAGGCGCTTCTTGATGCTGTGGTTGATTACCTGCCTTCTCCGGTGGATGTTCCGGCCGTTAAGGGCGAAACTCCCGAGGGCGAACCTGCCGAGCGTCAGGCTTCTGATACCGAACCGTTCTCTGCTTTGGCATTCAAGATTGCCACCGATCCTTTCGTTGGAAATCTTACCTTCGTGCGCTGCTATTCAGGCTCCGTGAAGTCCGGCGATGCCGTGTACATTCCCAGCCGCGGCAAGCGTGAAAGACTTGGCCGTCTGGTTCAGATGCACGCCAATAACAGAAAGCAGATTTCTGAGATCTATGCCGGTGACATTGCTGCCTGCATCGGTCTTAAGGAAGCTACCACCGGTGATACCCTCTGCGATGAGAATAAGCCTATTATCCTCGAGCGCATGGAATTCCCGGATCCTGTTATTTCCTTGGCTGTTGAACCTAAGACCAAGGATGACCAGGAAAAAATGGCCCTTGCCCTGCAGCGTCTTGCTCAGGAAGACCCTTCCTTCAAGGTGCACACCGATGAAGAATCCGGTCAGACCATTATTTCCGGCATGGGAGAGCTCCATCTGGACATCATCGTTGACCGTATGCGCCGCGAGTTCCATGTTGAATGCAATGTGGGCAAGCCTCAGGTTGCCTACAGAGAAACTCTCCGTACCAAGGTTGAATGCGAAGGCAAGTTCATCCGTCAGTCCGGCGGTCATGGTCAGTACGGTCACTGCTGGCTGCGTCTTGAGCCTAATGAAGCAGGCAAGGGATACGAGTTTGCCAGCGAGATTGTGGGCGGCGTGATTCCTAAGGAATTCATTCCGGCCATTGACAAGGGCTGTCAGGCTACTGTTGAGGACGGCGTTCTTGCAGGCTACCCGGTTGTTGATGTCAAGGTAACTGTTTACGACGGTTCCTTCCATGAAGTTGACTCCTCTGAACTGGCATTCAAGACTGCGGCTTCCATTGCCTTTAAGTCTGGTTTCATGAAGGCCAGCCCGGTTCTTCTTGAGCCTATCATGAAGGTTGAGGTTGAGACTCCGGAAGATTACATGGGCAATGTTGTAGGCGATATCAATCGTCGTCGCGGCATGGTTGAAGGAATGGAAGACGGTCCTACCGGCAAGATCATTCATGCTCATGTGCCTCTGGCTGAAATGTTCGGCTATGCTACTGACCTGCGTTCTCAGACTCAGGGTCGCGCTTCTTATGTAATGGAATTCAGTAAGTATGCTGAAACACCGAGAAATGTTTCAGATGCTATTATTGAAGCCCGTGGCAAGAAGAATTAATTGTTTTTAAGCCCGTCTCTCAGGCGGGCCCTTTGAAAGGAAATTGAATTAAATGGCTAAAGAAAAGTATGTTCGTAATCTGCCTCACGTTAATGTAGGCACTATCGGTCACGTTGACCATGGTAAGACCACTCTTACTGCCGCTCTT